>JAEDOB010000113.1 GCA_016302225.1 Oscillospiraceae bacterium
ACCCAGGACCCACTGATTAAGAGTCAGTTGCTCTACCAACTGAGCTAATGGTGCGTATCAATTCAACGATATACATTATATCATTGACAGACGGAATTGTCAATAGTGTTTTGCTAATTTAACATAATGTTTACTAATGCGACATAAATGTTTGTAACAGCGCAAGGCAGCTGCTTTGATTGTTTAAGGTGCACAAAAACGGTGCCGTAATTTCTGGGAATTTGCAATTTTTTACGGTGAATATGTTAAAATTAGCCGTTTTTACTTGACTGTTGCGCTAAACTATTATATAATGTATGTATATGTTGTATTGCGGTGAATATACCGAAACCTTTCAGTATTGGCTGTTTATATATTTCGGGGAAAAATAAAAATCTGATGGAGCTGATATAATGAAAAATCTGAAGCTAAAGCTTAAATTCACGATTTCCTTTACTGTTTTAAACGTGCTCATTTTTGTTGTTTTGCTGATCGGAGTACTCAGTGTTAATTTTGTGTATGCACGTTACAGCGATTTTCATGATACCACTTATGCCGAAACAATGTCGGCTATGGAGATGGAACGTGCTATTGAGTCTGCGGAGAAGTACATAGCCTCTGCCATTGCGGAAAAGGACTATACGGTTTCCAGAAAGATACTTGTTTCCGCACAGGAGCAGCTTGACATACTTGACAGCAGGTTTGCCGAAATATCTGCTGCTTATCCCGACGAGCCTATTGTTGCGGATATTCGTAAATATCTTGATAAGAGCCTGAAGGTCAAGGACAGTATTTTCAAGCGTGTCGAAAATGATGATATGGAAACGGCGTCTATGCTTTTCTTCGGAGATTATCAGCCTGCGATCGAGAACGCAAGCAAGTCTGTTTCCGAGCTGACCGATAAGCTTGTTGCCGAATCACAGGTGCAGTATGAACAGGCAGGCGGTGCTGTTACAAATTGTGCGGCGGTTCTCATTGTGTTATGTATTGTTTCAATATCTGTCGGCGTTTTCATGGCTGTTTACTTAGGAAAGGTCATAAAGGTACCCGTGCAGAATGCAAGAGATGCCGCTCTCAGAATGGCAGAAGGCGATTTTACCGCAGAGGTCACTCACGTTTCAAAGGACGAGGTGGGACAGCTTTGCGATGCTATGCGCAACCTTCGTGAGAAAACCAATGGCGTTATCAGCGATACGGTAAGATGTCTGGGCGAAATGGCAGACGGAAATCTGGCTGTTAAGACCAATGCGGATTATGTCGGGGATTATGCGAACATCAAGGACGCATTCACCCGAATGGAAGCCAAGGTCGGCGACACTATGCGAAAGATCGACAATGCCGCAGAGCTGGTGGCTACCGAGTCCGAGCAGGTTTCTTCAAGCTCTCAGGTGCTTTCTCAGGGTGCGACGGAGCAGGCAAGCTCCATTCAGCAGCTGGCGGCTTCTATTGCCGTTGTGGCAGATCAGGTGGAATCCAATGCCAAGCTTGCGGAAGAATCCAAGGAAATTACTTATGCTGCGGGCGAAAATCTCGAAAAGGGACGCAGCCATATGCGGAACGCTGTTGCTGCAATGGACGAAATAAGCAGAAGCTCCGCCGAGATAGGGACTATTATCAAGACCATAGAGGACATTGCGTTCCAGACAAATATACTTGCACTTAATGCGGCTGTTGAGGCTGCAAGGGCGGGTGCTGCGGGCAAGGGCTTTGCCGTTGTTGCGGACGAGGTGCGAAACCTTGCTTCAAAGTCCGCCGAGGCTTCAAACAGCACTGCCAAGCTTATTGAGGAGTCCATCGAAGCGGTGGGCAGAGGTACCGAGATAGTTGCAAAGGCATCTCAGCTTATTGATACCACCTTTGAGGACGCACGGAAATCTGCGGAGTCTATTACGCATATTTCCAAGTATTGCAGCGAACAGGCTGTTGCAATCGAGCAGATAAAGGAAGGCGTAAACCAGATCTCCTCCGTTGTTCAGATGAACACGGCGACCTCCGAGGAATGTGCTGCGTCCAGCGAGGAGCTTTCCGGTCAGGCGGGTATCCTCAAGGGACTTGTTCAGACCTTCAGGCTGGACGGTTCACCGGCTGTTTCCGAAAAGTCCGATTCCGATATTTCCGAAAATTACATATCGCTTGAAGAGCCGGAGAAGGAAGCTGCTCCCGTTTACGAAAAGCCCGAGGAGAAAAAGAGCTTTTCCGCTGCCGCAAAGGAAAAGCCCACAGAGAAAAAGGCATTTTCCGCTGTAAAGGATAAGGTGGAGGAAAAGAAGCCGTTTGCCGCTGCCACAAAGGAAAAGCCTGCCGAGAAAAAGAGCTTTTCCACTGTAAAGGACAAGACGGAGGAAAAGAAAACCTTTGCCGCAAAGGAAAAGCCTGCGGAGAAAACGACCTTCACCGCTCCCGTTAAGGAGCAGCCCGCAAATAACAATACAAAAACTATTAACCCCTATTCTGCGGCAGTGAACAATACCGACGATGATGACGAGGTAGAGTTTGTTCCCGTTGATTTCCAATTCCCCGATAAGATAGACCTTGATCTGGATTTCGATGATGACAAATATTGATTGGAAAAATGCCGATCAATGGGTGTTTCCCCGCCCAGATACGTCACTCAGGCAGCAGAAATATCAAATTTATCGGTAGTTAAGGAAATACTGATTAATGGGTGTTCTCCCGCCTTCGGCGGGTAGAAATATATACGGCGTTTACTATAGTATTACATTGCCCGAGAGGAAAAATTTTCTTCTCGGGCTTTTTGTCGTATAATGCAAAAAAGCTTACGGTTTTGCGGTTTTGAAGGGAAATTACGGTTTTCCGCCCGAAAATTTATGGAATAATATACCTTTGCTCTACTTGACATATTTTCAAAAATGGGGTATAATAAAATAGAATTTTGTGTTCGGAGGGCGGCTCGGAATTTGCGTCGTGAAATGTGAGCGTTTCGGTTTATATTTGTACGTTTTTATGTTCGGCAGAAAAGTGAAGCTGTTGGCTTTAGAGGGATTTTCGGTCAGGAATTTATGTGATCGGCAAAAAAATAATTTAAGAGAGGTAATTTTGTGGATAATAATGAATTTGAAGTTTTAAATCAGTTTGGTGAAAAGATCGCACCCAAGAATAAGAATAATGATGAAACCGCAGGCGGCGAAAGACCTGCCTACAAGCCTGCTTATAACGGAGGAAAATACCGTTCAAACAGCTCGTACAGAACAGGCTCCTATAACCGTGAAAGCCCCTATAACAGGGATAAAAAGCCTTCCGACCAGGCTTATTCAAAGCCCTACGACAGCCGTAACACAAAGGGAAGATACGATTACAGAACAGGCAGATACACCAAGGATTATTCCGCTTCGGGCAGTTACAATAACAGCGGATACCGCAGCAAGAGTGACTATGACCGTTCCCGCAGCGACAGCAAGCCCGCTCCCTACTATCAGAACAAGCCGCAGGAGCAGACAAAGCGTCAGTACCCGAAGAAAAGCTATGCGGACGCACTTGCCGAGGCTAATATGCGCAACACGCCCCACCCCTTGACCAACGACAGTCAGGCGGTGCTGTTCCCGTCGGTTTCCAGCAATCACCGTCCCGTTAAGAGAAGCCCGCTGAAAATAATCCCTCTGGGCGGTCTGAACGAGATTGGCAAGAATATGACCGTTATCGAGTGCGCAAACGACGCATTTATCATCGACTGCGGACTGGCATTCCCCGACAATGATGCCCCCGGCGTTGATGTTATCATTCCCGATTTTTCCTACCTTGACCAGATCTCCGACAAGATCAGAGGTATCGTTATCACTCACGGACATGAGGACCACATCGGCGGACTTGCTTATCTGCTGAAAAAGATAAATATCCCCGTTTATGCCACAAGGCTGACTGTGGGACTTATTGAGGGCAAGCTCAAGGAACACAATCTTCTCGGCAGCGTTAAGCTGAACGTTGTCGTGCCCCGTCAGACGGTCAAGATGGGCTGCATGGCGGTGGAATTTATCAGGGTAAATCACTCCATTCCCGATGCAGTGGCGATCGCTGTTCACACTCCTGCGGGAATTATCGTTCATACGGGAGATTTCAAGGTTGACTATACGCCCATAGAAGGCGGAATCATCGACCTGGCACGCTTCGGTGAGCTGGGCAGCAGGGGAGTTCTTGCGCTGATGGCAGATTCCACCAATGCCGAAAGAAAGGGCTACACTCAGAGCGAGCGAACCGTTGGCAGCTCCTTTGAAAAGCTGTTTGACACCGCAGAGGGCAAGAGGATAATTATTGCCACATTTGCTTCTAACATTCACCGCATTCAGCAGATATGCAATATGGCTGTCAGATATGACAGAAAGGTGGCTGTTTTCGGACGCAGTATGGTAAATGTTATCGGCACGGCTATTGAGCTGGGCTATCTGTCCGTTCCCGACGGAATTATCATCGACATTGAAAGCATGAACAGATTCCCGCCCGAAAAGATAGTGCTCATCACCACGGGCAGTCAGGGCGAGCCTATGTCTGCGCTGACAAGAATGGCGATGAACGAGCATAAAAAGGTAACTATTACTCCGCAGGATTTCATCATCATTTCCGCAACGCCTATCCCCGGCAATGAAAAGCTGGTAACAAAGGTCGTCAATGAGCTTATGAGAAGCGGTGCGGAGGTCGTATATGAGGCTATGTACGAGGTACACGTTTCGGGACATGCCTGTCAGGAGGAGCTGAAGCTTATGCTTGCTCTGACAAAGCCGAGATTTTTCATTCCCGTCCACGGCGAGTACAAGCATCTGAAAAAGCATGCTCAGCTGGCTGTTGACATCGGTATTCCCAAGGATAACGTTATCATCGGAAAGATAGGCGACGTTATCGAGTCTGACGGTACGGATATGAAGATAACAGGCTCTGTGCCTGCGGGACGTGTTCTGGTTGACGGTCTGGGTGTCGGCGACGTCGGTTCCATCGTTCTTCGGGACAGAAAGCATCTTGCGGAGGACGGTCTTATCATCGTTGTTGCGACTATCGAAAGCGAAAGTGGAACCATTCTTGCTGGACCCGACATCGTTTCCAGAGGCTTTGTCTATGTCAGGGAATCCGAGGAGCTTATGGACGGCGCAAAGAAGATACTCACCGCCGCTTTACAGGGCTGCATGGACAAAAATATGCGGGAATGGAACGCTATCAAGAGCCGTATGAAGGACGAGCTTTCCGAATATATCTATATGAAAACAAAGCGTGACCCCATGATCCTGCCCATAATTATGGAAATCTGATAAAGGAATTACGGATATGAAGGGTAAAAAGTGGACGCTGTTCAAGCTGGTTTCGATGCTGCTGGTGATCGTTTCGATGTATTCGGCGTTCAATGTTGCTTCGGTCAGCGAGGTAAGGTTCTGGGTGTGTCTGGGACTGACTGCCTGCACGTCGATAGCGTATCTTGTGCTGTTTATCGCATCTCAGCAGAATCTCCATTCATTTCTTACGGAGATGAAATCTCAGATAAATATTACCGAAAGGGATTCTCTCTATAAATTTCCCGCACCTGCCGCCATTATCGACAAGGAAGGGAAGATAATATGGTACAATATCGCCTTTAATGAGCGGATATATGAGCATGACGCCTTCGGTATGGACATTGAACGGCTGACGGGCATAAGCATTGAAAAGGCTCTGGAGTCCCATGAGGGTGCTGTTGACTATTTTTCGGGAGATTACCGCATTACCGCTGTTGTCACCGATAAGGAGAATACCGACCTGACGCTTATCTGCTTTGAAGATGTCAGGGATTATCTCAAGCTGAAAAAAGAGGTCGACGAGAAGCGTCCCGTTGTCATGATGATAATGGTGGATAACTATGACGACCTGTTCTCGAACATTAAGGAATCGGAAAAGGCGCATATAAACATTCAGATAGACAAGGTTATGGAAGGCTTTTCCGAGGACAGCGGGGGACTGGTCAGGAAGATCTCCAACGACCGTTTCATCGCCGTTGTGGAAAACCGTTATCTGGACAAGCTTTGTGCGGGACGGTTCAAGATGCTGGATAAGGCAAGGGAGATAACCGTCGGCGACCGTATGACCGTTACTCTTTCTGTGGGCGTCGGACGTGATGCGGACACCATCTCCGAAAGTGAGCAGCTGGCAAAGCAGGCTCTTGATATGGCTCTGGGACGTGGCGGAGATCAGGCGGCTATCAAAAATCCCGACGGAACCTTTGAGTTCTTCGGCGGCGTTTCCAAGGGCGTTGAAAAGCAGACAAAGGTCAAGACGAGAATTATTTCCACCGCACTTTTCGAGTTGGTAAATCAGAGCGAAAAGGTGTATATAATGGGACACCGCTTCGGAGATCTGGACAGTCTGGGAGCGGGTGCGGGACTTTGCGGAGCTATTGCAAAAACGGATAAATACGTCCGCTTTGTAGTTGACAAGAGCAAGTGCCTTGCAACGCCCATCATTGACAGGCTTACGGAAAATCTGGAGGAGGACATTTTTATCTCCCCCGACGAGGCTGTTGCGGAGTTTACCGAAAAATCCCTGCTTATTATTGTAGATACGCAGAACAAGGACATTCTCGAAAGCAAGGAGCTTTACGAAAAGGCTAAGCAGATAGTTGTTATCGACCATCACAGAAAGGTGGTAAATTACGTCGACAATGCCGTTATTTTCCATCACGAGCCTTATGCCTCCTCCGCTTCGGAAATGGTGGCAGAGCTTATCCAATATCTTACGGGAATTGAAAAGCTCTCTTCCTATTACGCCGATGCCATGCTGGCGGGAATTACTCTCGATACAAAGAATTTCATTATGCGCACGGGTGTGCGTACCTTTGAAGCGGCGGCATTCCTCAGAAAGCTGGGTGCCGATACCGTGGCGGTAAAGAAGCTTTTTGCCAACACCGCCGATATATACAAGCGCCGTTCGGAGCTTATCGCTTCGTCGGAGATACACAAAAACTGCGCTGTTGCCATTACCGACAAGGAATGTCCCGACATACGCATAATAGCGGCTCAGGCGGCGGACGAAATGCTCTCCATTCAGGGCGTGGACGCGTCC
>JAEDOB010000114.1 GCA_016302225.1 Oscillospiraceae bacterium
TCTCACACAAGGGCGAATTATCCGCAGGACTTATTTCCCGCAGGCTTCATTAAGAGCAGCGCAGAAACCGTTATACCATTCCTCGAAATTCTCGTCGGTATCAAGAGAAGCAGCAGCCTCCGCACGGGACATACCCTCCGCCACCATCTGATTTACCTTTTCACAGTCGGCGGCAGCCTTGTCGGAAAGACTGAAGTTGAGAACGCTTCTTGCATCTCCCGCTCCGCCAAACGCCTTATATGTGTACATTTCATTCTTTGCTGCAATGTCAAAGCAGACATTCAGTGTTTCTACGGGGATAGTGTCGGCAGCGTCCATATCATTGACCGCCTTCGACAGCAGCTCTTCCTCATTTGCCGCCTTTTTAACGGGCATATAACCCGACAAGCAGGCGAATTTCAGGTTTCTATCGGGTTCTGTGAACCATTTCAGAAACTCCACAGAAGCATATTCGCAGGAAGGTGTACTTTTTGCCACAGCCATTCCCGCACCCTGCTGTACGGCATAATGATTTCCGCCCTCAAATTCGGGAACGGGCAGCGTCAGTGCTTCAATGGGATAGCTTGCTTCATCGGTCATTACCTGCTTGGGGAAATATGTTGCGGACGCCGATGAACCCGTAAGAGCACATATCTGACCTATCTTCACATCGTCCGAACGGAATCTTCCGTAGGAACTGAACCAGCCGTTTATGTAGGGAACATAGTAGCAATCCCATATCCTCCGCAGATTTTCCCTATCGGCGTTAATAGTAACATTTCCATCATCAACTGCGAACAATTCCGTACCCAGCTGCATAAGTCCCACAGACATCAGATTTGCCATAGCGTCCCTGCCGTAGAACGCCTTTCCGTCGTCGGGAATGTCGGGGGTCAGGCTGTCGGTCCACTCATAATACTGCTTGGAGATACGTACAAGACCTTCCTTAGTTTCAAGCTCGGCAAGGTCGGCACCCGTTGCTTCGGCAAATTTGTCCCAGTCGGTCTTATTTAAGATGAACACCTCGGTGGATTTCGCCACGGGGAATATCATAAGCTTTCCGTCCTTGCCGAAACGTCCCTCGGCGATAAATCCGTCCACATATTCGGACAGCTCATCATTGGTGAAATAGCTGTCCAGCTCCGCAAGCATACCCTTTTCTTCAATGGTATATGCCATATCGCTGTACGCCGCAAAAACAGACGGAAGCTTGTCGGCACCCGCTTCGGCGGCAGCCTTGACTGCGTCCTCCAGAGCACCCACATCGCTGTAGCTTGTGCCCTGAACGATAATGCCCACTTCCGTTCCCACGGTGGCATTGAATTCGTCTATCAGCGCATCAAAAGCTTCTTTTTGTGCGCCGTTATAGTAATGCCATACAGAAACCACCGTAGGATTTGCGGGGTCAAGCTTTACCTTATTATCGGAGCAGCCGCCCAGAAGCTGCGATGCCATAGCCGCCGCAAGCACAGCAGAGGTTATTTTTGCAAATTTCATTTTGTCATCACCCGATCTTTTTTATCCGAAAATAAAGAAATGAACGATACCGAACCATTCCCTCACCCAATAGGTCGGCAGCAGCCAGAACGCAGTATTTGCCGAATATGTGCCGTAATTCAGACCTAATCTTTTGGCGTGAAGCGCTGCCCGAAGCTGATGATAGCCGTCGGTAATTATGGTGATATTGCCGTTCAGTCCGTTTTCTTCGATGATCATTTTTGAGAATTCAAGGTTTTCCTCGGTGCTTGAAGACCTGTCCTCGGCAAATATCCTGTCCTCGGAAATGCCCTTGGAAACGAGATAGCTTTTCATGACGGACGCCTCGCTGTACTCCTCGTCATCGCCCTGACCGCCCGACACAACGCAGAAGCTTTCCGGGTTTTCCGCGAGAAAATCATAAGCCGCATCAAGCCGCCTTTTCAGCATAAGGCTGGGAGAATTTCCCCTGACCTTGCAGCCCAGCACCACAGCAGTACTTCCCTCTGCGGGCTTGATATTCAGAGAAGCTATCATAAACCCCGAAATGACCGCCGCCAACAGAACCGCCGCCGCTGCCACCGCAATGACCGCATTGACCGCTATCCGTCCCGCAGTGCTTTCCCGCAGATTTCTCACAAGCTCCGTCAAAGGGCTTCGGAAAATAAGACAGCAAAGCAGCAGTACAGTCGCCGCAAAGCCCGCAGCATTTCCAATATTGATAATCCTTCCCGTTATGACGGGGGCAAAAAACAGCAAAGCAAGCAGCCCGAGAAGCACTTCGCAGATGCCTATGAAAATATTCGGCATTGTCCGATTTTTCACTGAATTGTTTTAAGTGCCTTTGCCAGCTGGTCGGGACAGGAGGTGCCTCGTCCGCCGCAGTCTATCTTGTCAAGACGCTGAATAACGTCCTCCACTCTCATTCCCTTGACAAGCATGGAAATGCCCTGAGTGTTTCCGTTGCAGCCGCCTGTGAACTTAACGTCCTCAACAATGCCGTTTTCAACGGTAATTGTAATAAGTCTGGAACAAACTCCTCTCGGAGTGAAATTTATAGTCATGATATTTTTTTCCTTTCAAAAATTATGATTGTAAGCTGTTTTTATTCTGCTTGATAAGCTTATATATCCTGTCAAGATTTTCCTTATCGGTGGTGTTGCTGCCGATATGTGTGGGCTGCGCATTGTACAGTCCGTGGAAATCCGAGCCGCCCGTTACAATAAGGTTATACTTCTCGGCAGTTTCCAGAATTTTCTTCTTAGCCGCATCATCGGCGGTATAATGGTAAGCCTCAACGCCGTCCAGCTTGCCCTTTGCAGCCAGCTCGTCCATCAGGTCGAAGGAATCGTAAAATGCGGGGTGAGCCAGCACTGCAATTCCCCGTGAGGAATGGATAAGGTCAAGGACGAAATTAACATCGGGATACTCTCTTTCAACAATGCAGGTGCCTGTTTCCAGATTAAAAAGCTCGTCGTTAAGCTCGCCGTAAAATTCGGTAGTGTAGCCGTAATCTATGAGGGCATGAAGAATATGCTGCTTGAAAATACTCTTACTTCCCGTGGCGTATTTCATAACGCTTTCAGGGGTAATGGGGTAAAGCTTCATCACCTTTTCCACCATTTCCTTTGCGCACTGCTTTCTTATCTCACAGCATTTGATACAAAGACCTTCCAGCCTGTCGGGCTTCTGGGGAGCGTAGCAGAGAATATGTACCTTACGGTTTCTCGTCTTGTCCCAGGCGGATAATTCCACACCCGGTATCATACGCACGCCGTATCTTTCGCCGAGAACTGTGGCTCTTGATACAGAAGCGAGTGTATCGTGGTCGGTAATTGAGATAAAATCAATTCCCGTGCGTTTTGCCTGAACGATAATATCCTCGATACCGAGAGAACCATCGGACAGCTTCGTGTGACAATGCAGGTCGCCAACCATAAGATATACCTCCAGCTAATAATTATCGGAATGTCCGTATTATTTTTATTATACCACAAAACTCTCCTATAATCAAGCTTTTTTTTGAGAAAATGACGATTTTCTGTCTTTCCCGAAAAATTCATCGGCAAACCACACGTTTTTTACGGAAAATTCCCTTCCGTCAAGATAGTTAAGAATGCCGCCGTCGGTCTTGAAGGAAAATTTCAGCTTATAGGAGCAAAGTGCCTGTGTTTTCAATTTATATTCCCTGTTTACGGAGTTTATGCCGTACTTGCCGTCCCCCAGAAGCGGGCAGCCCAGGTAGGAAAACTGCGCCCTGATCTGATGCGTCCGCCCCGTGTGGAGCAAAACTTCAACCAGCGCAAGCTCTCCCCTTTTTTCAAGAACGGTATATTCGGTAACGGCCGTAAGATACCCTTTTTCGGGCTTTGGGGACACTCTGACCATATTCTCCGCACTGTCCTTCTGCATATAAACGGTGACCGTATCATGCTTTTTTGGCGGTGCGCCCACGGTTATGCAAAGATACCGTTTTTCCAGCTCACGTTCCCGAATTTTTTCATTGAGAATACGCAGAGATTCCGCATTTTTTGCCGCTATGACAATACCGCTCGTGTTCCTGTCAATGCGGTTGCAAAGTGACGGCACAAAGGAATTTTCCTCCTCGGGACGGTACTCGCCTTTCTCATAAAGATAGCGTTTTATGCGGTTTATCAGCGTGTCACGGGTGTTCTCATCGTCCTCGTGAACGACTAAACCTTGTTTTTTGTTCACAAGCAGGATATTTTCGTCCTCGTAAACCACATCAATATCCGCCGAAACCTTGAGGAAATCCCGCTCGTCGGGGGCAGTTTCAAAAAATTCGTCCTTGAGATACAGTTCAAGAACATCGCCCTCGCAAAGCCTGTCGGATATTTCGCACCGCTTACGGTTCAGCTTTATGTCCTTGCTGCGGATAGCCTTGTACATAAGGCTTTTCGGGAGATTGGGGGCAGCCTTTATGATGAACTTGTCCACCCTCTGCCCCGCATCGTTTTTGTTTATGACAAATCGTTTCACTCGGAAAGCTCCTTTATCTTATCACGTAGGAACGCTGCGTGCTCGAATTCAAGCATCTTTGCGGCTTCCTTCATTTCCTTTTTCAGCTTTTCGATAAGCTCCAGCTTTTCCTTCTTGGACAGCTTCTTGCCGTCCGTTTCCTTGGAAACCTTTTCCTTTGTGGAAATTTCCAGAACCTCTCGAATGTCCTTGCGGATAGTTTTCGGGACAATACCGTGCTTTTCGTTGAATTCAAGCTGTAACTTTCTGCGGCGTTCCGTTTCGGTGATGGCGTATTCCATAGATTTTGTAACGCTGTCGGCATACATAATTACCTTGCCCTCGGAATTTCTCGCCGCACGTCCGATGGTCTGTATAAGGGACGATGATGAACGGAGGAAACCCTCCTTGTCCGCATCAAGGATAGCCACCAGCGAAACCTCGGGCAGGTCAAGACCTTCTCTCAGCAGGTTGATACCAACAAGCACATCAAACTCTCCCAGACGCAGGTCACGGATAATTTCCATTCGCTCGATAGTGTCAATGTCATGGTGCATATACCGAACTCGAACGCCCATTTTCCCGAGATAATCGGTGAGATCCTCCGCCATTTTCTTGGTAAGCGTGGTGACAAGAACACGCTCGTCCTTTGCCGCCCTGACGTTTATCTCCGAAAGCAGATCCTCGATCTGTCCCTCAACGGGCTTTACGATTATTTCGGGATCAACAAGTCCCGTGGGACGAATTACCTGCTCAACTATCTGTGCGGACTTTTCCTTCTCAATATCGCCGGGCGTTGCGGAAACAAATATCGCCTGATTTATATGTCCGTAAAACTCGTCAAAATTCAGCGGACGGTTATCAAACGCCGACGGCAGACGGAATCCATAATCCACCAGCACCTGCTTTCTTCCCCTGTCGCCTGCATACATTCCACGAACCTGCGGCAGAGAAACGTGGCTCTCGTCCACAAACAGCAGCCAGTCCTCGGGGAAATGGTCAAGCAGGGTGTACGGCGTACTGCCCGGCGCACGTCTTGCAAGCACTCTCGAATAGTTCTCGATGCCCTTGCAAAAGCCTATTTCTTCAAGCATTTCAATATCGTATAATGTGCGCTGCTTTATGCGCTGTGCCTCAATAAGCATACCCTTGTCGGTGAAATATTTTACCCGCTCCTCCAGCTCACGTTCAATGTCCTCGATAGCGTCCCGCATAGTATCTCTCGAAACAACGTAATGCGAAGCGGGATAGATAACTGCGTGGGACAGCTGACAGACCACATTTCCCGTCAGTGCCTGAAACTCGGTTATCCTGTCAATTTCATCTCCGAAAAATTCTATCCGAAGTGCCGTGTCCGTATTTCCTGCGGGGAATATTTCAACAACATCTCCCCTGACACGGAACTTGTTTCTGATAAAATTCACATCGTTTCGCTCGTACTGTATCATAACAAGCTCCGCAAGCAGCTGTTCACGGGACTTTTCCATTCCCTTTCGCAGGGAGATCATATTTCCTCGGTATTCCTCAGGACTTCCCAAAGAGTAAATACAGGACACGCTGGCAACGATAATAACGTCCCGCCGCTCGGAAAGTGCAAATGTGGCAGAATGGCGGAGCTTGTCTATCTCGTCGTTGATGGCAGAGTCCTTTTCAATGTAGCTGTCTGTCTGAGGAATGTACGCCTCGGGCTGATAATAATCGTAATAGGACACGAAATACTCAACGCAGTTGTTCGGGAAAAACTCCTTGAACTCGGAACAAAGCTGCGCCGCAAGGATTTTGTTGTGGGCAAGGATAAGTGTGGGACGGTTCATCCTCGCAATAACATTTGCCATAGTAAACGTTTTTCCCGAACCCGTAACGCCCAGGAGAGTCTGCTCCTTCATTCCCGAATTAAGCCCCTCCACAAGTCGTTCTATTGCCTCGGGCTGATCTCCCGCAGGCTGATATGGTGATACAAGCTGAAATTTATCCATAAATTCTCCTTTGATCTATGTGTGTTTGCTTAATCAAAAACGCCGAGAACGCCCGACTGCCGCATTGACAAAACGCCGTCCTCGCCTACTATAATATGATCCATGACCGTTATGCCCATACTCGAAAGCGTCCCGCAGATGGCTCTTGTTGCGCTGACGTCCGCCTTTGACGGAGTTGATGAGCCTTTGGGGTGATTGTGGGCGAATGCCACCATATCGGAATTATTTGACAGAATAAATTCCGCAATTCTGCGCATATTAACGGCAGATGCAGAGGGTGTCCCCACGGAAATAAGCCCGTTTGCCACCAATCTCAGCTTGCTGTCAAAGCAGGCAACACGAAATTCCTCACGAACCGTCCCGTCAAAGGAATGTTCAAAAAGCTCCATCAGCTTGAAGCAGTTGTCGAAGCTGCGTTCCTTCATGGTTTCGGTGCTGTAACATTTCATAAGCTGAGGTATCGCCCGAAGAAGGGTCGCAGTATGCTCGGAAACGCCGTCAACAGCGGTCAAAGCCTT
>JAEDOB010000003.1 GCA_016302225.1 Oscillospiraceae bacterium
TCTTGTATTTAAATACAATTAAATTATATCTTATGTATGTGAATATAAAAAGCGATAAATATGAATTTTTTTAAATTAGTAAACAGCTGTACTTGTCAAACCCATCGATGAAACGGTCGGCTCAAATTATATACATATGTTATCGACTTTGCAGTAATATCAACACGTTCTGAATTCCATAGCAGTCATTCCTGTACGCTTTTTGAACTGTCTAATAAAATGGACATCATTTTCATATCCGCAAAGCTCTGCTATCTCACGAACGGACAAGGACGTAGTTTTCAGATAACGCTTCGCCGCCGCTATCCTTGCCCTGATAACGTCCTCACCGAAGCTTACGCCGAATTCTGCCTTATATGCCGCCTGAAAATGTGACGGACTGAGCAAAACTACCGACGCCGCTTCATCTATCCTATAACTGCCCGACGGCGTGCTGTATATATCCGCACGAAGCCGCTGTAAACTGTCCCTGTGAGGTGTGGGAGCAGCTTTTTCTCCATCGTTTCCCAGCTTGAGGAAAAGCAGACGCAGAAGCAGGTCGGCACATTCGCCTGCCCGCCTGTCCTCTGAAACCGATTCAAGGCTCAAAAGCTCCAGCATACTTTCCGCAGCTGCCGCCGAACCGACGCTGAACGGACGATCAAAGCAGATACCCGCACGTTCAAAGAATATATCAGTTTCATCGCAGTCAAAATGCACCCAATGATTGACATATTCCCCGCCTCTTGCACCGTATATCTGAGGAGTTCCCTTTGCGTATACAACAGCACTGTTTTCGGGAACAGCTATTTCGATATCTCCCGAAACCACAAAGGCGGGAGTTTTGAAAATCAGCAGCAGATTATCCCCCGAACCGACGGGACGGTCAATACGAAAATCCTCATCATGGCGGTAAGAAATTCCCATTGCGTGAAGTTCCATAGCAATTCTCCAATCGTATGATATATCAGTTATTAAATATTATAAATCATTGCGCAGGATATGTCAATAGTGATATAATCAGCATAGAAAATTTCATTCTGAAAGGCGGAATTTCAATGAAAAAGCTTAATATGCTTGTCAATACTCTCGATAAAAAATCGCACATCAATCCCGAAATTTACGGACATTTCTCCGAGCATCTCGGAAGATGTATCTACAAGGGAATTTACGTCGGCGAGGATTCACCTATTCCCAACACAAACGGCATCAGAAACGATGTTATTGAGGCGTTCAAGCAGATAAAAATGCCCGTTCTCCGCTGGCCCGGCGGCTGCTTTGCGGACGAATACCACTGGCGTGACGGAATCGGCGAGAAATCAAGTCGTCCCAAAATGGTCAACACTCATTGGGGCGGCGTTACCGAGGACAATTCCTTCGGTACACACGAATTCTTCGATTTCTGTGAAATGGTGGGCTGCGAACCCTATCTTGCGGGAAATCTCGGCAGCGGAACTGTTGAGGAACTCGCCGACTGGATAGAATATATCACCTTTGACGGCGTTTCACCTATGGCAGACCTTCGCCGCAAAAACGGCAGAGAAAAGCCCTGGAAGCTGAAATATCTCGGTATCGGCAACGAAAACTGGGGCTGCGGAGGAAATATGCGTCCCGAATACTACGCCGACGAGTACCGCCGTTATCAGACCTACTGCCGCAATTTCAGCGGAAACGAGCTTTTCAAGGTTGCCTGCGGTCCCAATTCCGATGATTACAGCTGGACGGAAAAACTGCTTGAGATCGTCAAGGATTGGCATACAAGTGCAATTTCCCTGCATTATTACACTGTACCGAGCGGCGATTGGAACAAAAAAGGCAGTGCCACCGATTTCACCGATGAGGAATACTACAAGACCATTTCCTCCACACTTTATATGGATAAACTGATAAAGAAGCATGCAGCCATCATCTCCCGCTATTCGGAAAAAATAAAGCTTATTGTTGACGAATGGGGCTGCTGGTACGATGTTGAGGAAGGCACAAACCCCGGTTTTCTTTTTCAGCAGAACACCATGCGTGATGCTATCGTTGCAGCCTGCAATTTGAACATTTTTAACGAACATTCGGATATTGTCTGCATGGCAAATCTTGCACAGGCTGTAAACGTGCTTCAATCACTGCTGCTTACCGAAGGCGAAAAGCTTGTTAAAACGCCTACCTACCACGTTTTTGATATGTTCAAGACACATCAGGGCAACGACCTTGTTTACAGCTTTGCGGAGAATGCCGAAACAAACGGTATACCCGTGCTTAGCCAGACTGCTTCTGTTTCGGCTGACGGAAAGCTTACACTTACCCTTGCAAACTGTTCTCTTGATGAAGATATTGAGATAAGCTGCCGTATTGCGGGAATATCTCCGAAGTCCGTTTCCGCAAGAATTCTGACAAATGAAGTACACAGCTGCAATACTTTCGATGCGCCCGAAACAGTCAAGCCCGAGGACTATTCCGCAGAGCTTTCGGGAGATATGCTCAGCCTTACTGTTCCGAAATGCTCCGTAGTTTCCCTGATAGTTGAATGAACGGCGTAAAATGCGGTAAATGCCTTCTTTCGGAATTCAGTATGAATGAGTTCATCGAAACCGTTCAAGACTATATTTCCCTGATTCCCGAAGAAGACAAAGCACCGCCCGATGAATACAGCAAACGCCTTGACATATGCAAAAGCTGTGATGAGCTTACAGACGGTATGTGCTGCGAATGCGGCTGCTTTGTAGAAATCAGAGCCGCCAAAAGAAATATGAACTGTCCCGTGAACAAATGGAGTGCAGTTTCCGAATAAAAAAGTGCCTATCGACGTTGCAGCCGATAGGCACATTTATTTTTGGAGAATAAATTACTTGATAGCCGCCATTGCTCTCTTTCCGATGTCTTTTCTGAAATGAGCATTTTCAAAGCTGATCTTGTCAACAGCCTTGTAGGACTTTTCCAGAGCTTCGGGGAGAGTTGCGCCTGTTGCGGTCACGCCGAGAACACGTCCGCCTGCGGTATAGAACTTGCCGTCGGCATACTTCGTTCCTGCATGGTAAACGAATGCGCCGTCAACCTGACCCTTGTCGTCCATACCCGACATTTCAAGCCCTGTGGGGTACTTCTTGGGATAACCGCCCGATGCCATTACAACGCAGGTGCAGAATTCTTTTTTCCATGAGAACTTCACATCTGCAAGCTTTCCGTTGTAAATAGCCTCGAAAATCTCGCAAAGGTCGCCGTCCAGAAGCGGCAGAACTACCTGTGTTTCGGGATCGCCAAAGCGGCAGTTATACTCGATTACCTTGGGACCCTTGGGAGTTATCATCAGACCGAAATACAGACAGCCCTTAAAGGTGCGGTTTTCAGCCTTCATAGCATTGATAGTGGGCAGGAAGATCTTCTCCATGCACTCCTTGGCAACGTCCTCGGTATAGTAAGGATTGGGAGCAACAGTGCCCATACCGCCTGTGTTAAGACCCTCGTCATTGTCGTAAGCCCTCTTGTGATCCATTGAAGAGATCATAGGGATAACAACATTTCCGTCGGTAAATGACAGCACTGAAACCTCGGGACCCGTCAAAAATTCCTCGATAACTATCCTTGAACCGCTTTCGCCGAACATCTTATCCTCCATAATGGACTTAACGGCATCGACAGCTTCTTCCTCGTTCTGAGCTATAACAACGCCCTTGCCGAGAGCCAGACCGTCAGCCTTGACAACTGTGGGATAGCTGTTCTGAGCCTTTATGTACTCGATAGCCTTGTTGGGATCATCAAAAACCTCGTAGCCTGCCGTGGGGATATTGTATTTCTTCATAAGCTCCTTGGAGAATACCTTACTTCCCTCGATAATAGCAGCTGCCTTGTTGGGACCAAAGGTCATAAAGCCCTCCGCATTCAGGGCATCTACCATTCCGAGAACAAGCGGATCGTCGGGAGCAACTACTACCATATCCACCGAAAGCTGCTTTGCCAGCGCAACAACACCGTCAATGTCGGTCGCCTTAACGCCAAAACACTCGGCATAACGGGAAATTCCGCCGTTTCCGGGAGTGCAGTAAAGCTTTTCGACCTTGGGAGATTCCGCAAGCTTCATAATAATAGCATGCTCACGTCCTCCGCCGCCTACAACCAGAATTTTCATAGTCAAATCTCCTTAAATCAATGGTGGAACAGTCTGATACCGGTAAATGCCATAGCCATACCGTACTTGTTGCAGGTTTCGATAACATTGTCATCACGGATAGAACCGCCGGGCTGTGCAATGTAAGCAACGCCGGACTTCTTAGCTCTCTCAATGTTATCTCCGAAGGGGAAGAATGCGTCGGAACCAAGGCAAACATCGGTATTCTTAGCAAGCCATTCCTTCTTTTCCTCACGGGTCAGAGGCTCGGGCTTAACGGTAAATACCTTTTCCCATTCGCCGTCACGGAGAATGTCCTCCCACTCGTCACCCATGTAAACGTCAATAGCATTGTCCCTGTCGGCACGTCTTACATCTTCCTTGAAGGGCAGCTCCATAACCTTGGGACACTGTCTGAGCCACCAGTTATCAGCCTTCTGTCCAGCAAGGCGTGTGCAATGAATTCTTGACTGCTGACCTGCGCCGATGCCGATAGCCTGTCCGTCCTTAACGTAGCAAACGGAGTTGGACTGAGTGTATTTCAGAGTGATAAGAGAGATGATAAGATCTCTCTTCTTGTCCTCGGGGATATTCTTGTTGTCGGTAACAACATTTGCAAGCAGCTCGCTGTTTATGTCCAGCTCATTTCTTCCCTGCTCAAATGTTACGCCGTAAACCTGCTTTCTCTCAATGGGAGCGGGTACGTAGCTTTCATCTATCTTAATGATATTATAAGTGCCCTTTCTCTTGGATTTGAGAATTTCCAGAGCTTCATCGGTATATCCGGGAGCGATAACGCCATCGGAAACCTCACGGTGTATCATCTTAGCAGTGCAAGCATCGCAAACATCGGAAAGTGCGATAAAATCGCCGTAAGAGGACATTCTGTCTGCACCTCTTGCTCTTGCATATGCACAAGCAAGCGGAGAAAGCTCACCCAGATCGTCTACCCAATAAATTTTCTTGAGCGTATCGGAAAGAGGCTGACCAACAGCTGCACCTGCGGGAGAAACATGCTTGAAAGAAGTAGCAGCGGGAAGTCCCGTTGCCTTTTTCAGCTCTCTTACCAGCTGCCAGCCGTTGAAAGCATCCAGCAGATTGATATAACCGGGCTTGCCGTTGAGAACCTCGATAGGAAGCTCGGAACCGTCCTCCATGAAAACTCTTGAAGGCTTCTGATTAGGGTTACAGCCGTATTTTAACTGCATTTCGTTAGACATCAAATATCAATCCTTTCAATTTTTGCTGTACTTATTGATGATTCTGGACTCAGCCTTGCCTGTTTGAATATCAATATATCTTACAAACAGCGAAACTTTATTATCCTCGTTAAGAGCATTCCATAGACCTTCCGCAAGCTTGTCAATGTCCATATCGGGCATAGCGATCTTCTTAGGCTCGCCCTCAAAGCTGGGGAGCGGATTTCCGTCGCCCATATAGGTGTGGATAAAATGTCCCACGCCGCCAACGGGATTTGAATATGTAAAGGTAAATCTTTCGCAGCAGTTGGGGTCACCGTCTGCGGATTTCAGAATAGACATTGCATAGTTGTACTCACTGTTGGCAATGTGCATAATTCCCGAAATTCTGGGGGTATAGTTGGGAGCATCGTCCTCATATTCACGGGTCCTCAGGGACTGCTCAAAGGTCTGCTGCTTGTCCATAAGCTCGTAAATCGTATCGGTCTGGTCGCCGTTTGTAACGATAGTCTTGTTTCCCAAAACTCTTACGGGAGAATATATTATAAGATGCGGGTCGGAAAGCTTTGCGGGGTCTGCCGCTTCGGTGATGATACCGTCCTCGGTAGCGGTAAATACACGGTTGCGGGAATTAACGCTTCTGCCCATAATGAAATATGCGGTAACAGCGGTCTTGCCGTCCTCGGAACGACCGATAATGATACCTCTGCCGGGGTAAGCATTGCTTTTCAGCTCTTCAAAAATATCTAAAGTCTTCATTTTAACCTCCGTAAAATCAATCAATGTATGCAACATCGTCCCGAACGGTTATCCTGTCCTGACAAAGAAGTGAAACAGCCTCGGGAAGTATCTTCCACTCAGCCTCCTCCATAACTCTCCGCTGGAGGATTTCGGGAGTATCACCCTTTTTGACCTCAACGCCCTTCTGGAGAATGATAGGACCGCCGTCGCAAACCTCGGTAACAAAATGCACCGTTGCACCCGTCAGCTTTACTCCCCTTTTCAGCACTTCCTCGTGAACGTGCAGACCGTAAAAGCCCTTGCCGCAGAAGGACGGAATAAGCGCAGGGTGAACATTCACCATCTTATACGGGAACGCCTTGACTATCTGTTCATCAAGAATAGTCATAAAGCCCGCATAAACCACAATATCCGCATTTTCCGCTTTAAGCGTGTCAACGATAGCAGCGGTATAAGCCGCAACATCGGAGTATTCCGAACGGGGCAGCGTAATTCCTTTAATGCCGTTGTTTTTCGCCCTTTCAAGAGCGTAAGCCCCTTCTTTTGAGGAAATAACGCAGGTGATCTTTCCGTCCTTAATGATACCGCTTTTCTCGGCATCAATAAGTGCCTGCAAATTGGTTCCGCCGCCGGAAACAAGAACTGCAATATTTTTCATAAGCACCGTCCTTTAGCAGATGATAACGCCCTCGTCGCTGTCAACCAGCTCGCCCATAACATAAGCGTCCTCGCCTGCTGCCTTGATAGCTGCAATAGCCTTGTCGGCATCGTTCTTGTCAACAACAACTGCAAGTCCGACACCCATATTAAATGTATTGAACATATCTCTCTCGGGGATATGACCTGTTTTCTCAATAAGATCGAAGATAGGCAGAACCTGAACATCGTTTCTGGAGATCTTCGCAGAAATTCCCTTAGGAAGTGAACGGGGAATATTCTCATAGAAGCCGCCGCCCGTAATGTGGCTGATGGATTTAACGTTTACAGCATCAAGCAGGGACATTACAGCCTTGACATATATCTTTGTAGGTGTCAGCAGGCAGTCACCAAGAGTTGCACCCAAATCGGAAAAATGTCTTGCAAGAGTCTGCTCATTTACGGTAAATACCTTTCTGACAAGAGAGAAACCGTTGGAATGAACACCGCTTGATTTTACGGCAATAACAACATCTCCCGCCTTCTGTGTGTCGGGATTAAGAATTTTATCCTTGTCCACGACGCCAACAGCAAAGCCGGCAAGGTCGTACTCGTCCTCGGGCATAAGACCGGGGTGCTCAGCCGTTTCGCCGCCGATAAGTGCGCAGCCAGCCTGAACGCAGCCCTCCGCAACGCCCGAAACAATTCCCGCTATCTTCTCGGGGATATTCTTTCCGCAAGCAATATAGTCAAGGAAGAACTGAGGCTTTGCACCGCAGCAGATAATATCGTTTACGCACATAGCAACACAGTCGATACCGATAGTGTCGTGCTTGTCCATAGTAAATGCAATTTTGATTTTGGTACCAACGCCATCTGTTCCCGAAACGAGAACGGGGTGAGAAATGCCTGTCAGATCAAGCTCAAACAGACCGCCGAAGCCGCCTATTCCCGACAGAACGCCGCTTGTCATTGTCCTTGCAACATGCTGCTTCATCAGCTCCACAGCCTTGTAGCCTGCGGTAACGTCAACGCCTGCATTTTTATAGCTTTCAGAAAAACTGTTATTCATAACTCCTCTTTTCTCCGCAGAATGTTTGATAAGGGCAATACCCGTCATTTACCCGAAGCTGACAGTCTGCGGAATACAGCTGCGGATCTCTACGTTGACCGTCCGCATTCCCTGTGCGGACGGTTCTACATACTCACTTTACAATATTCATAATCTCCGAAATGGAAATGCGTTTTTGCAGTTAATGGCTTTCGCCGATCCTAAATTCAAACTTATCCTTTGGCATCTCGGCAGGAACCTCAACGGGATATTTTCCCGTAAAGCAGCCGTCGCAGAAATCGCAGCGGTCGTTGTCGGTCAGTCTGTTTACGCTTTCAACGCTGAGATAGCCCAGCGAATCTGCACCGATAGTCTTTCTTATCTCGTCAACGGACATTTTGCAGGCAATAAGATTTTCCTTGCTGTCAATGTCAGTACCGAAGTAACAAGGATTGATAAACGGCGGACAGGAAATACGCATATGTATCTCCTTTGCACCCGCTTCACGAAGCAGATTGACTATTCTTGCCGAGGTCGTACCTCTGACAATACTGTCGTCCACAAGGATAATTCGCTTACCCTTAACCGTGTCGGAAATAGCATTCAGCTTGATGCGAACGGAATTGGTACGCTCCGCCTGATTTGGCTGGATAAAGGTGCGCCCAACATATCTGTTCTTGATAAAACCAACGCCGTAGGGTATGCCCGAAGCCCTTGAAAGCCCCAAAGCAGCATCAAGACCGCTGTCGGGAACGCCCATTACAACATCGGCATCAACGGGGTGTTCCTTCCAAAGGTACTCACCCGCCTTTAGCCTTGCCTTGTGAACGCTCGAACCCTCGATTACCGAATCGGGACGTGCAAAATAAACATACTCGAAAACGCAAAGCTTTGGCTTGTTTCCGCAATGCGTCTTAATGGAACGGCAGCCGTTCTCATCAATAACAAGTATCTCGCCCGGCTCAATATCCCTGACGAACTCCGCACCGATGCTGTCAAAAGCACAGGTTTCCGAAGCCACCACAAAGGTGTCATCATCAAGCTTGCCCAGCGAAAGCGGACGGAATCCGATGGGATCTCTTACGGCAATAAGCTTTTTCGGGGACATTATTACCAGCGAAAATGCGCCCTTTATCTTCTCGGCAGCCTTTTCAACTGCCTCCTCAATAGACGGACAAACAAGCCGCTGCTCGGTAATGGCATAGGAAATTACCTCGGTATCGTTGGTGCTGTGGAATATGGCACCTTTCAACTCGTATTCCTCACGCAGCTCCCTTGCGTTTACAAGATTGCCGTTGTGAGCAATTGCAAGGGGACCTTTAACGTGACGGACAACCAGCGGCTGCGCATTGGAACGGTTGGAGTTTCCCGTAGTGGAATATCTCACATGACCGATAGCAATGTTTCCGCTGCCAAGCTTGTGAAGAGTATCCTTATCGAATACCTCGTGCACCAGACCTAAGTCCTTGTGGTAGTTGAATACTCCCCTGTCATTTACGACAATGCCGCAGGACTCCTGTCCTCTGTGCTGGAGCGCATAGAGTCCAAGATAAGCCTGCATGGCAACGTCCATAGATTTCCTGCTGTAAATTGCAAAAACGCCGCATTCCTCATGAATATTGTTAAACAATCAAAATCAACCCTTTCCGTTCCAGCAATAGCTGCAAAGCTTGCAGCCGCCTAAACCGATTGCTTTTGTCGTACCTTCAAGGGACTGGAATTCAAGAGATGTCAGCTTTAGTCTTGCGCAGATCTCCGCTCTCAGCTTTTTGCCTCGCTCGGTGTTTGTGTCTGCGTATTCTTCGATATATTTTACGCCCTCTGCGCCCTCCAACTCGTCAATTATCTTTCTTGCGATAAGGTCAAGCTCGGAGGTGCTTCTGGAGAAGTTCAGATACTTGCAGCCGTACATAATGGGAGGACAAGCCGAACGCATATGAACCTCTTTTGCGCCGTTTGAATAAAGGAACTCAACGGTTTCACGCATCTGAGTGCCTCTTACAATACTGTCATCGACAAACAGCAGCTTTTTGCCCTCAATAAGCTCATGAACGGGAATCAGCTTCATCTTTGCGACCTTGTTTCTGATGGACTGATTCTGCGGCATAAAGCTTCTGGGCCATGTGGGTGTATATTTGATAAACGGTCTTGCGAAAGGTATTCCGCTTCGGTTTGCATATCCGATAGCGTGCGGTATACCCGAATCGGGAACGCCGCAGATATAGTCAACATCGGGGAGATTTCCGTTTTTTATGTCCTGTTCAGCCATTATCTCACCGTTTCTGGTTCGCATGGTTTCAACGGTAACACCCTCGTAAACGGAATTGGGATAACCGTAATATGTCCACAGGAATGAACAGATCTTCATCTCATCTCCGCCGGGAGAAAGCACCTCGCAGCTTTCGGGAGTTATCTTCACAATTTCCCCGGGAAGAAGCTCACGGTAGGTTTCATAACCCAGCTTCTGGAATGCAAAGGATTCAAAGGAGAAGCAGTAGCCGTCCTCCCTCTTTCCGATAATGATAGGCAGTCTGCCCAGCTTATCCCTGGCGGCGATGATACCGTCCTTCATAAGGATTAGCAGTGACATTGAACCGTCAATTTTCTCCTGAGCATACCTGATACCCTCAACGATAGACGACTTCTGAGCAATAAGCGCACCGATAAGCGCACTGGAATTTACCTTTCCACTGCTCATAGCTTCAAAGCTTTCCGAGCAGCTGTCAAGTATCTCATTCTGCAGCTGGTCGGCGTTGTTGATAATGCCGATATTGCAGACAGCGTACAGTCCCAGCTTTGAACGGACAAGGATAGGCTGAGGGTCGGAGTCGCTTATGCAGCCTATGCAAAGGTTGCCGCTCATATCCTCAATATCAGCTTCAAACTTTGTCCTGAAGGGTGAATTTTCAATTCTGTGAATACTTCTCTGAAATCCCAGCTCGTCGGAATATGCAGTCATGCCGCCTCGTCTTGTACCAAGATGTGAATGATAATCTGTTCCGAAAAATACATCACTTATGCAGTCGTTACGGGACGCTGCGCCGAAAAATCCACCCATAATTATTCACCGAAAATACGCTTCATCATTTCCTGATAAGCTTCTTCAACGCCGCCCATATCTCTGCGGAAACGGTCCTTGTCAAGCTTTTCGTGAGTCGTGCTGTCCCAGAAGCGGCAGGTGTCGGGAGAAATCTCATCTGCAAGAATGATCTGACCGTGGTATCTTCCGAATTCGATTTTGAAATCTATAAGGTCGATATTGTGCTCCTTGAAGAACTTGAGCATAAACTCGTTTACAGCAAAAGCGTACTTTGTGATGGTGTCGATCTCCTCCTGAGTAGCAAGTCCCAGACCGAGAGCATAGTAGCTGTTGATGAAGGGGTCGCCCAGATCGTCATTCTTGTAGCTGAATTCAAGAGTAGGCTGCTTGAGAGGAGTACCCTCAGCAATGCCAAGCTTCTTGGAGAAGCTGCCTGCTGCAACGTTTCTTACGATTACTTCCAGAGGAACGATCTCAACCTTCTTAACAACAGTTTCTCTGTCGGAAAGCTCCTCAACAAGGTGTGTGGGAACGCCTGCCTTTTCAAGCAGACCGAACATATAATTTGTCATCTTGTTGTTGACAACGCCCTTGCCTCTGATAGTACCCTTCTTCTCGCCGTTGAAAGCGGTAGCATCGTCCTTGTAATCAACGATGACATAATCGGGGTTGTTTGTAGCAAAAACCTTCTTAGCCTTGCCCTCGTAGAGCTGTTCTTTCTTTTCAAGATTTTCCATTTTAAATTCCTCCAAAAAATAAATTTATAATAAGATAATATCAGCAATATCCGAAACGGTGGCAGTTATGTAATCCGCTCCCGCCGTTTTCAGCTCGGTCAGGTCACCATAGCCGTAAAGCACACCCATGGAATCTATACCGCAAGCCGCAGCACCCTCAATATCATGCTTTCTGTCCCCGACCATAAGCGTATGCTCCAAATCGGTAACATTGCAGCTTTCAAGCGCATATTTGATGACCAATGTTTTGGTATTACGGCTTTCGTCAAGAGTCGCCCCGCAGACAGCATAAAAATATCTGTCCAAACCAAAATGAGATACAATTCGCTTTGCGTAAATATCGGGCTTTGACGTAGCAACAATCAGCCGCTTTCCCGCAGAACAAAGTCTTTCAAGAGTATCGCAAATACCGTCATAGAGAGCATTTTCCACATCACAGTATTTGTCATATCTCTGACGGTAAAGCTTCACTGCTTGATTTGCAAGCTCATCATCGAAACCGCAGAAATTCCTGAAAGAATAGATAAGCGGCGGGCCCAGAAATTTCTGAAATGTCTCCTTATCGGGAAATTCCCTGCCAAGCTCGGTCAGCGCATATTTTATTGAGTTGATTATGCCTGACGAGGAATCGGTAAGCGTACCGTCCAAGTCAAACAGGATAGTATCATATTTCTTTTTCACATTTATATCCATATCAGAGAGCATTTACAGCTTCCTGAAGCTTCTTATCCTTTGCGATAACTCCATCGATCATATCCTGCTTAGCCTTGAGAAGCTTTTCGGCAAGAGTATCATCGGAGAGAGCCAGCATCTGTATTGCAAGTATTGCTGCATTCTTAGCACCGTCAACCGCAACCGTTGCCACAGGGATACCGGAAGGCATCTGAACGGTAGCCAGCAATGCGTCCATACCATCAAAATTTGCGCCCTTACAAGGAATTCCGATAACAGGCAGCGTTGTATGTCCCGCAACAACTCCTGCAAGATGAGCAGCCATACCCGCAGCGCAGATTATAACTCCAAAGCCATTATCCTTAGCGGAAGCGGCAAATTTGCTTGCCAGCTCGGGAGTTCTGTGTGCCGACATAACGTGACACTCAAAGGGTACACCATAGGCTTTAAGCTCCTCTACCGCCTTCTTGACAACGGGAAAATCACTGTCTGAGCCCATTATTACAGCAACTTTTTTTGACATATCCAAACCTCCAAAACAAAAAACTGCGACCATTGTCACAGTTTCATTTACTTACACTTATTCCGTTTGCGTCTAAAAAAGAGTGCAAAAATCCCGCATTACCGAGCAGAAACCCGCAACACTTTACAAAGCCATAGGGACATTCGGGTGAACGCAGCCTACCGAGCATCAGAACGACCTCCATCCGCAAACATAATACAGGAACCCTGAGTTAAAAAACTCACATTTATATTGTAACCTATTTTACGCAGAATTTCAACTGTTTTAGAAAAATAATTTTAGTGTTTAGACTTTATTAATTATTTGGAAAAATACGAAGATTTTTTTCTCGAAGAATAATCGAACTGCAGCTCCCAATAATTTTTTTCTTCAAAACTATTGCTTTTTTCTGAAAATATGGTAGAATAAGAATAGAGCATTTGCTCATCTGAAAATATCTGGAGGTGTATTCCATGGCTTACAAAATTAGTGACGAATGTATTTCCTGCGGTGCTTGCGCAGCTGAGTGTCCTGTAGGAGCTATTTCTGAGGGCGACGGCAAGTATGTTATCGATGCAGATACCTGCGTTGACTGCGGTGCTTGCGCAGGTACATGTCCTGTAGGCGCTCCCTCTGCTGAGTAATTACATATCGGGTCGACCCAATATTGTTACAAAGCTATTCCCTGTCGTTTTCGGCAGGGAATTTTTTTGTTCGGAAAACGCAAAAGGACTGCCCCGCCGAAGCGAAGCAGCCCTGAAAAGAATAGTTATAAGACTATCCGATATTATTCGTTGATAGCAGTAACAACGCCGGAACCTACAGTACGTCCACCCTCACGGATAGCGAAACGGAGTCCCTCTTCGATAGCGATAGGAGTGATAAGCTCAACGTCCATAGAAACGTTATCGCCGGGGATGCACATTTCCTTGTCAGCAGGCAGAGTGATAACGCCTGTAACGTCTGTAGTTCTGAAATAGAACTGAGGTCTGTAGTTGTTGAAGAAAGGAGTATGACGGCCGCCCTCTTCCTTCTTCAGAACGTAAACCTGACCCTTGAACTTGGTGTGGGGGTGAATAGAACCGGGCTTACAAAGAACCTGACCTCTTTCGATCTCTGTTCTCTGGATACCACGGAGCAGAGCACCGATGTTGTCGCCTGCCTCAGCGTAGTCGAGGATCTTTCTGAACATCTCGATACCGGTAACAACAGTCTTCTTTCTCTCTTCGGTAAGACCAATGATCTCAACTTCGTCAGAAGTCTTGAGCTGACCTCTTTCAACTCTACCAGTAGCAACAGTACCACGGCCTGTGATGGTGAATACGTCCTCAACAGGCATAAGGAAGGGCAGATCTGCCTTTCTCTCGGGAGTAGGAATGTAAGAATCAACAGCGTCCATCAGTTCCTGGATGCAAGCATACTCAGGAGCGGAAGGATCCTTGGAAGCGGAATCCAGAGCCAGGAAAGCAGAACCCTTGATGATAGGAGTATCATCGCCGGGGAACTCATACTTATCCAGAGTTTCACGGATATCCATCTCAACGAGCTCAAGAAGCTCGGGATCGTCAACCTGGTCAACCTTATTCATGAATACAACGATGTAAGGAACGCCAACCTGACGAGCAAGCAGCAGATGCTCCTTGGTCTGAGCCATAGGACCATCAGTGGAAGCAACAACGAGGATAGCACCGTCCATCTGAGCAGCACCGGTGATCATGTTCTTAACATAGTCAGCGTGGCCCGGGCAGTCAACGTGAGCGTAGTGACGGTTGTCAGTCTCATACTCAACGTGAGCGGTGTTGATTGTGATACCTCTTTCTCTCTCCTCGGGAGCCTTATCGATATCAGCATAGCCCTCGAACTGAGCCTGTCCCTTGAGGGAAAGATACTTTGTGATAGCAGCTGTAAGAGTAGTCTTACCGTGGTCAACGTGACCGATAGTACCAATGTTTACATGGGGTTTGGTTCTTTCAAAATGTGCCTTTGCCATTGGAAGTTTCCTCCTTAAAATTAATTTAATTATGATGGTGCAGAGCCGTAGCCCTGCATCATCTAAGCTTATATTTTGTATTATAACAGATATAAGCAAAAATATCAAGTACTTTTTATAAATTATTCTGCCTTTTTATTGCGGACAGCCATAATCTTCTCAGAGATGGACTTAGGAACCTCAATGTAGCTGTCAGGCTCCATTGCGTACTGTCCACGGCCCTGAGTCTTAGATCTCAGGTCATTGGAGTAACCGAACATCTCGGACAGAGGAACGAGAGCGTTGATCTGCTGAGAACCAGGTCTAGCTTCCATACCCTGGATCTGACCTCTTCTGGAGTTCAGGTCACCGATAACATCGCCCATGTAATCTTCGGGAACGATAACAGCAACCTTCATGATAGGCTCAAGAATAACGGGATCAGCCTTCTTCATAGCCTCCTTGAACGCCATAGAACCTGCGATGCTGAATGCCATTTCAGAGGAGTCGACCTCATGGTAGGATCCATCATACAGAGTAACCTTAACGTCTACAACAGGATAGCCAGCGAGAACACCAGTCTTCATAGCGCCCTGAATACCCTTGTCAACAGCGGGAATGTATTCCTTAGGAATAGCACCGCCGACAACGGCATTGATAAACTCATAGCCCTTACCGGACTCATTGGGTTCAACCTTGATCTTAACGTGACCGTACTGACCCTTACCACCCGACTGACGAGCATACTTGTGGTCAACATCAGCAAGCTTTCTGATAGTTTCCTTATAAGCAACCTGAGGTGCGCCGACGTTAGCTTCTACCTTGAATTCACGGAGAAGTCTGTCAACGATGATCTCAAGGTGGAGCTCACCCATACCAGCGATAATTGTCTGACCTGTTTCCTCGTCTGTCCAAGTTTTGAATGTGGGATCCTCTTCTGCAAGCTTTGCAAGAGCAATACCCATCTTCTCCTGACCTGCCTTGGTCTTAGGCTCGATAGCAAGCTGGATAACGGGATCTGCGAATTCCATAGACTCGAGAATTACGGGAGCCTTGGGATCACAGAGGGAGTCACCTGTGGTTGTATTCTTAAGACCAACAACTGCAGCAATATCGCCTGCGTAAACAGTTTCGATATCCTTTCTGTGGTTGGAGTGCATCTGAAGAATACGTCCCATTCTTTCGTTGCAGTCCTTGTTTGCATTAAGAACGGTAGTACCTGCATCAACCTTACCGGAATATACACGGAAGTAGCAGAGCTTACCAACGAAGGGGTCGGTAGCGATCTTAAATGCAAGTGCTGCGAAAGGTGCGTTGTCATCGGAAGGTCTCTCGCACTCCTCACCTGTGTCGGGATTTACACCCTTGATGTGAGGAATGTCAATAGGAGAAGGCATGTAGTCAACTACAGCATCGAGAAGCTTCTGAACGCCCTTATTCTTGTAGGAAGTACCGCATACAACAGGAACCATCTCATTTTTCAGAGTAGCCTGTCTGATGCAGTGCTTAATCTCTTCAATAGTGAGCTCTTCTCCGTCGAGGTACTTCATCATGATCTCTTCATCATGCTCAGCAACGTTATCGAGGAGCTCAGCTCTGTATTTCTCGGCATCGGCAAGCATATCCTCGGGAATATCTTCAACACGGATATCCTTTCCAATGTCATCATAATAAACGTAAGCCTTCATTTCCAGCAGGTCAACGATACCCTTGAAGGTATCCTCAGAACCGATAGGAAGCTGGATAGGAACAGCGTTACACTTTAATCTATCATGGAGCATATCTACTACACGATAGAAATCCGCACCCATAATGTCCATCTTGTTTACATAGACCATACGGGGTACATGATACTTATCAGCCTGACGCCAAACTGTTTCTGTCTGAGGCTCTACGCCGCCCTTTGCACAGAGAACGGTAACGGAACCGTCCAGTACACGAAGGGAACGCTCAACCTCGACTGTAAAGTCAACGTGACCGGGAGTATCAATGATATTGATTCTATGACCCTTCCAGAAAGCTGTTGTAGCAGCGGAGGTGATAGTGATACCTCTCTCCTGCTCCTGAGCCATCCAGTCCATTGTAGCAGTACCATCATGAGTATCACCGATCTTGTGATTAATACCGGTGTAGAACAGAATTCTTTCTGTTGTAGTGGTTTTACCTGCGTCAATATGAGCCATTATACCAATATTTCTTGTATCCTGGAGTGAACAATCTCTTGGCATAATATCCTCCTAATTTCAGTTACGAATCCCGTAGGATTACCAGCGATAATGAGCAAATGCCTTATTAGCCTCTGCCATCTTATGTGTATCCTCACGCTTCTTGCAAGCACCGCCTAAACCGTTCATAGCATCGAGGATCTCAGCAGCAAGTCTTTCCTTCATTGTCTTTTCGTTTCTTGCTCTGGAATAGTTGGTCAGCCAACGCAGACCGAGAGTCTGCTTTCTTTCGGGACGAACCTCCATAGGAACCTGATAGGTTGCACCGCCGACGCGGCGAGCCTTAACTTCCAGTAAAGGCATAATGTTTTCCATAGCCTCATTAAAAGCTTCGAGAGCGGGCTTACCCGACTTCTCTTCAACGATTTCAAATGCACCGTAAACAATCTTCTGAGCAACGCCCTTCTTACCGTCCAGCATAATGTTGTTGATAAGACGGGTAACGATCTCGGAGTTGTAAACAGGGTCACACAAAACTTCACGCTTTGCGATATTACCTCTTCTTGGCACTTTACTTCCCTCCTTCATAATAATGATATCATAGGTACTCGCTTCATTCCACGATCCGTACGCATCGGTACGGATGACGATTGACACGCCGACCAATGCTGAGGCAATTTATCTATATAAACGCCCCACATAAAATCCTGTGGTTCAACTGAGCTTCTACAATTAAGTTGCGCAATTATTACTTAGCTGCGCCTGCCTTAGGTCTCTTAGCACCATACTTGGAGCGAGCCTGCATTCTCTTTGCAACGCCCTGAGCATCAAGTGTACCTCTGATGATGTGGTAACGCACACCGGGGAGGTCCTTAACACGTCCGCCTCTGATGAGAACAACGCTGTGCTCCTGAAGGTTATGACCGATACCGGGAATGTAAGCGGTAACTTCAATACCGTTGGTCAGCTTAACTCTTGCGATCTTTCTCATAGCGGAGTTAGGCTTCTTAGGAGTAGCAGTTCTTACAGCTGTGCAAACGCCTCTCTTCTGAGGTGAGCTGAGGTCGATAGCGATCTTCTTCTTGGCATTGTAGCCCTTCTGAAGTGCGGGAGCAGTAGACTTCTTTTCGAGAACATCTCTTCCCTTACGAACTAACTGGTTAAAGGTTGGCATAATTCTATCTCCTTTCTTCAAAATTATGTGCGGACAGCCTTATCCATCACACAGTTATTTATTATATACGAATATTTCCTGTTTGTCAAGCGTTTTTCACAATTTTTTTCGTAAAATTTCGGTACATACAATAATTTGACCATTTAGACAGCAAATATTCATACATTCGCTTAAAATAGCCGATAAAATCAACATTTCTGCCGAATTCTTCCCTATCTTATTTAAAAAAGGAACCGCCCTGCGATATGCAAAGCGGTCCCCCAAAAAAATCAGTGTACAACTACTGTGCCGGGATGTTCTCCGTAGGCTTCGTTCTTAACGACCTGAACGTTATTGTAAACGTCCATACCTGTACCTGCGGGAATGAGCTTACCGATAATAACATTTTCTTTAAGACCGATAAGGTGGTCGGTCTTACCTCTAATTGCGGCATCGGTAAGAGCCTTTGTTGTTTCCTGGAAGGAAGCAGCAGACATAAAGCTCTCCGAATTGGAGGAAGCCTTTGTAATACCCTGGATAACAGGTGCAGTCGTAATGAAGGAAAGTCCGACCTCGCCGTTGTTGATCCTTTCCTGTATCTTGGCGTTTTCCTCGTCGATCTCCTTCTTGTCGACCAGCGAGCCGGGCAGCAGGAAGCTGCTTCCGCCGTCCTCGACCTTGACCTTACGAAGCATCTGACGAACGATTACCTCAATGTGCTTATCGTTGATGTCAACACCCTGCAGACGGTAAACCTTCTGAACCTCGGTGATGATATAGTTCTGAACAGCCTGCTGACCCTTGACTGCAAGAATATCTGCGGGATTGATTGAACCCTCTGTCAGAGATGCGCCCGCTTCAACAACGTCGCCCTCCTTGACCTTGATCTTGTAGCCGTAAGCAACGGGATAGTACTCTTCAACGCCTGTTTCTTCGTCAACAATTATGACATTTCTTGTTTTCTTGATCTCTTCCATACGGATACGTCCGCCGGTTCTTGCGATGATAGCCGCATTCTTGGGACGACGGCTCTCAAACAGCTCCTCAACACGAGGAAGACCCTGTGTAATATCCTCGGCAGATGCGATACCGCCTGTATGGAACGTTCTCATGGTCAGCTGAGTACCGGGCTCACCGATAGACTGAGCAGCGATGATACCGACAGCTTCACCGACAGAAACAAGGTTGTTGTTAGCAAGGTTAGCGCCGTAGCACTTAGCGCAGACACCATTCTTAGCCTTACAGTTAAGGACAGAACGGATAACTACCCTTTCAACGCCTGCTTCAATGATCTTAGCGGCATCTGCCTCTGTCATGAGCTTGTTCTTGGAAACGATAAGGTCGCCTGTTTCGGGATCTCTGAGATCCTCAAGGAGATAGCGTCCCACAAGTCTTTCGGAGAGGGGTTCGATAACAGCGTTGTTTGCGCCTGTAATTGTATAAACCTCAATACCCTCATCGGTTCCGCAGTCGTCCTCACGGATAATGACCTCCTGAGAAACGTCAACAAGACGTCTTGTAAGGTAACCGGAGTCAGCAGTACGAAGTGCAGTATCGGCAAGACCCTTACGAGCACCACGAGAGGAGATGAAGTATTCCAGAATGTTAAGACCTTCACGGTAGTTAGCTCTGATAGGCATCTCGATAGTCGAACCGGAAGTATTTGCGATCAGACCTCGCATACCTGCCAGCTGACGGATCTGGTTGATAGAACCACGGGCTCCTGAGTCTGCCATCATCTGAATGGGGTTATATGGGTCAAGGCTGCTCTTCAGAGCCTTTGTAACCTCGTCGGTAGCACCATTCCAGATGCTGATGAAGCGGTTGGACTTTTCCTGAGCGGAGATGTAACCGCGTCTGTACAGCCTGTTGATCTTTTCAACTTCCTCATCGGCTCTTTTAAGAATATCAGCCTTAGCTTTTGGGATCTCCGCATCGCAGACAGCAACGGTGATCGCTGCCTTTGTGGAATATTTGAAGCCGAGAGCCTTTACCTTGTCAAGTACTTCGGAGGTAGTGGCTGTTCCGTGAATGTGGATACATTTTTCAATGATCTCGGAAAGCTGACCCTTCTTAACAAGGAAGTCAATCTCAAGGTCGAACTGCTTATCGGAATTTGTTCTGTCAACATAGCCCAGATCCTGAGGAATATTTTCGTTAAAGATAAGACGTCCGACGGTGCAGTCAATGATCTTGGAGATCTTTCTGCCGCCGATGTCCTTGGAAATTCTGACCTTAATGGCAGCGTGGAGAGATACTACTCCCTCCTGATATGCCATCAGTGCCTCATTTACGTCACGGAATACCTTACCCTCACCCTTTTCGCCGGGCTTTTTCATTGTCAGATAGTAGGAACCCAGAACCATATCCTGTGAAGGAACGGCAACGGGACGTCCGTCGGAAGGCTTCAGCAGGTTATTTGCAGCAAGCATAAGGAATCTTGCCTCAGCCTGAGCCTCGGCGGAAAGAGGCAGATGAACAGCCATCTGGTCGCCGTCGAAGTCAGCATTGAACGCTGTACATACCAGCGGGTGAAGCTTGATAGCACGGCCTTCTACAAGAATAGGCTCGAATGCCTGGATACCAAGACGGTGAAGCGTAGGGGCACGGTTCAGGAAAACGGGGTGATCCTTGATGACGTTCTCCAGAGCGTCCCAAACCTCGTTTCTTGCACGGTCGGCCATTTTACGGGCAGACTTTATATTATTTACTACCTTTGTATCAACAAGACGCTTCATAACGAAGGGCTTGAACAGCTCGAGAGCCATTTCCTTAGGCAGACCGCACTGATACATTTTCAGCTCGGGGCCTACAACGATAACGGAACGTCCGGAGTAGTCAACACGCTTACCCAGCAGGTTCTGACGGAAACGTCCCTGCTTACCCTTCAGCATATCGGAAAGAGATTTAAGTGCCCTGTTGTTGGGACCTGTAACAGGTCTGCCGTGTCTGCCGTTGTCGATAAGTGCGTCAACAGCTTCCTGGAGCATTCTCTTTTCGTTTCGGATAATGATGTCGGGAGCTTCCAGCTCAAGCATCTTTTTAAGACGGTTATTTCTGTTGATAACACGTCTGTACAGGTCATTCAGGTCGGAGGTAGCGTAACGTCCGCCGTCCAGCATAACCATAGGACGAATATCGGGCGGGATAACGGGAACTGCGTCCATTATCATCCACTCGGGCTTGTTTCCCGAAAGTCTGAAAGCATCGATAATTTCAAGACGCTTTAAGAGCTTGATCTTCTTCTGTCCGGGAGGCAGGTCGGTAAGCTCTGCCTTCAGCTCGTTTGAAGCCCATACAAGCGTGTTTATCCAATTGCTCTTGTCTGCGATAGAATTAAATTCGCCGTCAGCATTGGCTTCCTCGATGTTTTCATCAAACAGCCTTTCGATATACTTAGAGCCTGTTTCAACAGTCATCTTAGAGAGGTGCTTTTCCTCTCTCTTGCGGTTATAGAGAACAATATCCTCCAGATAAACGGAACGCTTAACAACGTCACCCTTCTGATAATTCTCATTTTCCGCATTATCGTCGATAACATACATTCTCTTTGTGAGGAAGTTTTCGATCTCCTCCTCGTCAAGACCTGTTACCTTAGCAAAATCTGTAATATTCTGTCTGATATAGTCATCGTAACGCTCTGGGTCATATTCGTTCAGAAGCTCCTTGATAGCCTCTGCGCCCATTCCTGCGTAGAAGTCGTCCTCGTACTTCTCACGCATATCGGCATATTCCTTTTCGGTAAGGAGCTGATACTTAACAAGCTCCGTATTTCCGCCGTCGATTACGATATATTTTGTAAAATAAAGCACTTCTTCAAGACGCTTCTGAGATACCTCCAGCACCTGACCGATCCTGGAAGGAGTACCCTTGAAGTACCAGATATGAGAAGCGGGAGCAGCAAGCTCGATGTGACCCATACGCTCACGTCTTACCTTTGCTCTTGTTACCTCAACGCCGCAGCGGTCGCAGACCTTGCCCTTATAGCGTATCTTCTTGTACTTACCGCAGTGACATTCCCAGTCCTTGGTAGGTCCAAAGATCTTTTCGCAGTAAAGACCGCCTTTTTCCGGCTTCTGAGTTCTGTAATTAATAGTCTCGGGGCGTTCAACCTCTCCGTAGGACCATCCTCTGATCTGTTCAGGTGAAGCAAGACCTATTTTAATAGAGTCAAAAACGCTGAATTCCAACTAAAAAGCAACCCCTTTCAGATTTTCCGCTTCCGCATCATAACGACACGGAAGCATTATCCGCACATGGTATTATAATTTATAATAAACTGTCGTCATCATCGTCGAAGGACAGCTCTTCATCATCGTCGTCCTCATCGCCGTAATCATCACTGTAATCATCGCTGTACTCGTCGCCGTCCTCAAAGGTGAAGCCTTCGTCAAGGTCGCCCTCGTCAACAACTTCTTCCATATCATCGGGATCCATAACAGCGGGTGGAATGAGGTCATCGTCCTCCTCAAAGGTCTGTTTGAGGTCGATCTCCTCGCCGTCGGAGTTAAGAACTCTTACGTCCAGACAGAGCGACTGCAGCTCCTTGATAAGAACCTTAAAGGATTCGGGAACGCCCGGCTTAGGAACGTTCTGACCCTTTACGATAGCCTCGTAGGTCTTGACACGTCCAACGGTATCATCGGACTTAACGGTGAGTATTTCCTGAAGTGTGTATGCAGCACCGTAAGCCTCCAGTGCCCAAACCTCCATCTCTCCGAATCTCTGACCGCCGAACTGAGCCTTACCGCCCAGAGGCTGCTGAGTAACGAGAGCATAAGGTCCGACAGAACGTGCGTGGATCTTATCGTCAACCAGGTGATGGAGCTTCAGATAGTACATATATCCGACAGTAACACGGTTATCGAAGGGTTCGCCTGTACGTCCGTCACGGAGCTGAACCTTACCGTCCTCAGCCATACCCGCTTCACGGAAGCAAGCTCTGATGTCTTCCTCGTGTGCACCGTCGAATACGGGAGTCATGACCTTCCAGCCCAGCTTCTTGGCAGCCATACCGAGATGAACTTCAAGCACCTGACCGATGTTCATTCGGGAAGGAACGCCCAGAGGGTTAAGAACGATGTCAAGCGGAGTACCGTCGGGCAGGAAAGGCATATCCTCCTGAGGAAGGATTCTTGAAACGACACCCTTGTTTCCGTGACGACCCGCCATCTTATCGCCGACAGAGATCTTTCTCTTCTGAGCGATGTAGCAGCGTACCAGCTTGTTGACTCCGGGAGAAAGCTCGTCGCAGTTTTCACGGGTGAACACCTTAACGTCAACGATAACGCCTGCTTCACCGTGAGGAACCTTCAGGGAATTATCTCTTACTTCCCTGGCCTTTTCGCCGAAGATCGCACGGAGCAGTCTTTCCTCGGCAGTAAGCTCTGTTTCTCCCTTAGGAGTTACCTTGCCGACCAGAATATCTCCGGAATGAACCTCGGCACCAATGCGTATGATACCTCTTTCGTCAAGGTCCTTGAGAGCATCTTCGCCGACATTGGGAATATCTCTTGTGATCTCCTCGGGACCAAGCTTGGTATCTCTTGCCTCGATCTCGTATTCCTCTATATGAATTGATGTGTAAATATCTTCACGGACAACTCGTTCATTAAGCAGAACGGCGTCCTCATAGTTATAACCTTCCCAAGTCATAAAGCCGATAAGAGCATTCTTACCGATGGAGATCTCACCGCCGCTTGTTGCGGGACCGTCAGCCAGAACCTGACCAACGTGTACCTCCTCGCCCTTATCAACGATAGGACGCTGATTGATACAAGTACCCTGGTTGGAACGCTTGAACTTAGTTAGCTTGTAAACCTGGAGCGCACCCGTACCCTCCTTGATAACGACCTCGTCAGCGGAAACTCTTTCCACTACGCCGTCATGCTTGGAAACGACACATACGCCCGAATCGACTGCGGACTTATATTCCATACCCGTGCCGACAATAGGAGCCTCGGTCTTTAACAGAGGAACTGCCTGACGCTGCATGTTCGCACCCATGAGAGCACGGTTTGCGTCATCGTTTTCGAGGAACGGGATCATAGCCGTAGCGATGGAAACAACCATCTTAGGCGAAACGTCCATATAGTCAATACGTTCTCTTTCGCATTCAAGAATCTGATCTCTGTATCGTGCATTAACTCTGGGACGTGCAAACTTATGGTCTTCGGTAAGGGGTTCGTTAGCCTGAGCAACTGTGAAATTATCCTCAACGTCGGCAGTCATGTAAACTACCTCATCGGTAACAACGCCTGTTTCCTTATCGACCTTTCTGTAAGGAGCTTCTATAAAGCCGTACTCATTTATTCTCGCATATGAAGCCAGATATGAGATCAAACCGATGTTAGGACCTTCGGGAGTTTCGATAGGACACATTCTTCCGTAATGAGAATAGTGAACGTCACGAACCTCAAATCCGGCTCTGTCACGGGACAGACCGCCGGGACCCAGAGCGGACAGACGTCTTTTATGTGTCAGCTCGGCAAGAGGATTGTTCTGGTCCATGAACTGTGACAGAGGCGAGGAACCGAAAAATTCCTTGATAGCCGCAGTAATGGGACGGATATTTATAAGACTCTGAGGAGTGATGGTTTCCATCTCCTGAGTCTGGATATTCATTCTTTCCTTAATGACTCTTTCCATTCTCGCAAAGCCGATCCTGAACTGATTCTGGAGCAGCTCTCCTACGGAACGGATACGTCTGTTGCCCAGGTGGTCAATGTCGTCAACATCGCCTACACCCTCGCAAAGATTAAGGAAATAGCTGATAGTTGCGTAAATATCATCAAGAATAATGTGCTTGGGAACAAGCTCGTCAGCACGCTTTTTGATCATTTCCTCAAGCTCGTCCTGATCGGCAGCGGATTCGAGAATATCGCTCAGCACCTTAAAGGACACCTTTTCGTTAATGCCGTACTGAGAAGCATCAAAAGGAACGTAGGGAGCAATATCGACCATACCGTTGCCGATGATCTTTACCTCTCTTGTTTCAACACGGTTTACAGACTCGCCTGTGGGAGATGTGTAAGACTCCTTATGCTCAACGTTTACCCAAGCCTCCATAACGCCTGCCTGCTCGATCTCGCAAGCCTTTTCATAGGAAACAGGCTTATCTTCAACATCGGCAATTATTTCGCCTGTAAGAGGGTTGGCGATAGGTCTGGAAAGATAACGTCCCGAAAGTCTGGACGCAATACCGAGCTTTTTATTGAATTTATAACGTCCGAAACGACAAAGGTCATATCTCTTCGGATCAAAGAAAAGTGCATTAAGGTGAGCCATTGCACTGTCGACCGTAGGAGGCTCGCCGGGTCTGAGCTTTCTGTAAACTTCAAGCAGAGCTTCCTCGGTATTCTTGGTGGAATCCTTCTGGAGGATAGTCTGATTAAGTCTTTCGTCAACACCGAATTTTTCTTCGATCTCCTGATCGGTACCCACGCCGAGAGCACGGATAAATGTAGTCAAGGGTATCTTTCTGTTCTTATCAATACGTACATATATAACGTCATTGGAATCCATCTCGTATTCAAGCCATGCACCTCTGTTAGGGATAACAGTGGTCTTGAACAGGTCTTTTCCGGTCTTATCCTTTTCAAATGCGTAATAAACTCCGGGAGAACGGACCAGCTGAGAAACAATAACTCGCTCAGCACCATTGATGACAAAGGTGCCGCTTTCTGTCATAAGAGGAAAATCGCCCATAAAGACTTCATTTTCCTTAACGTCGCCCGTTTCCTTGTTCCACAGAGTAGCCTTAACTCTGAGAGGGGCAGCATAAGTTACATCTCGTTCCTTACATTCTGCGACCGTATACTTCGGATTATCGTCGATACGGTAATCTACGAAATTAAGCACAAGATTTCCGTTATAATCCGTAATCGCCGAAACGTCGCGGAATACCTCTTTAAGTCCCTCCTCCAGAAACCATTTGTAGGAATTTTTTTGCACCTCGATAAGATTCGGCATTTTCAGAACTTCGTCGATCTTTCCGAAGCTCATACGAGTCGTTTTACCGAGCTGCACCGGCTTGACATTCACCATAGACGGGAGTACCTCCTTATATCTTTTCGCGGGAATCGTATCATGCCCTGCACTTTCCTTTTCCGGAATCCGCACATAGTCAAATCCTGACCAAAGCTTTGCAGACAACGTATTCCGGACTGAATCCACGAGTAAAAAAAGGTGTATTTATACATTATGATACATTATAAAATATTAGCATAAAACGATCTGCTTGTCAAGCATTTTTTCCATTTTCAGCAAAAATAACTGCATTATTTCATAAAATGCCTAACTGTTTTATACATTTTGTATACCTAAAAAGCTAATTTACACATTAGTTCAGGAAATACCGATTTTTTCAAACGCCAATGACAACACCCATCTTATCTTCTCTGTCGGCATTGCCGAAATACCTCGCTCCATATCCAAAAAGAAAAAGCCCATTCAAACGAATGAGCTTTTTACTGGAGGCGCCACCCGGATTTGAACCGGGGATCAAGGTGTTGCAGACCTACGCCTTACCACTTGGCTATAGCGCCTTATTGGAGCGGATTACGGGGCTCGAACCCGCTACCTCCACCTTGGCAAGGTGGCGCTCTACCAGATGAGCTAAATCCGCATATTCTATTGTATGCCGCATTTCCAAATATGTTAATGGAAAATTGGCGACCTGGATGGGACTCGAACCCACGACCTCCGCCGTGACAGGGCGGCGTTC
>JAEDOB010000115.1 GCA_016302225.1 Oscillospiraceae bacterium
AAGGACAGCACTCAGGACGTTAAGAAGGTCATCGAAAATCTGAAGATATGCAACAGAAACGAGCTTGTTTAAGCTGCGTTTTCTGTTCGGATCCCGAAGCTGTCGAAGGAGAATCGGTAAATGAGGATCTTACAGATAAATAAGCTGTATTCGCCGTGGATAGGCGGGATAGAGTCTGTTGTAAAGACCGTTGCGGAGGCACTGAAGGACGACTGTCAAATGCAGGTCCTTGTGTGCCAACCTAAGGGCAGCGGAATAAAAGAGGTCGTAAACGGCGTGAATGTGGTCAGGGCGGGAAGTCTTGGAATACATTTTTCTATGCCCATCTCGCTGTCCTTTCCGTTTCTTGTGAGAAAATACGCCGGGGAAAGCGATGTTATCATTCTTCATGACCCGTTCCCTCTGGGCGATCTGGCGGTGCTGCTGTCGGACTTCAAGGGGAAGGTCATTGTATGGTGGCACAGCGACATCATTAAGCAGAAGAAGCTTTTGAAATTTGTCGATCCCATAATTTACAGGCTTCTTGACAGGGCTGACGCTATTTTTACCACAAGTGACAGATATATTGACGGGTCGTCGTACATCTCGGGTTACAGGGAAAAATGCCGTCTGGTGCCTTATGGGATAGACGTCCCGAAATATCTTTCCGTTGACGGCGGCGGATTTCTTACCGAAAAGCTGACAGATAAGAGAAATGTCAAGATACTTTTTGTGGGAAGGCTGGTATATTACAAGGGTGTTGCCGTGCTGCTTCGGGCGTTTGCTCATGTGGAAAATGCCGAGCTGTTTATAGTCGGTACGGGTGCCGATGAACAGGGTCTGCGTGAAATTGCGGCGCAGTCCGATCATGCGGTGCATTTTATGGGAAATCTTTCCGATGACGACCTGAAAAAGGCATTTGCGGACTGCGATTTTTTCGTTCTTCCGTCAATTGAGAAGAGCGAGGCTTTTGCTATCGTTCAGCTGGAGGCAATGGTTTACGGAAAGCCTGTTATCAATACCGATCTTGACACCAGTGTTCCGTTTGTCAGCGTTCACAATGAAACGGGGCTTACGGTGAAAAAGGGTAACTATGCCGAGCTTGCCGATGCCATGAATATGCTGGTTTCCGACAGTGACCTCAGAAAAAAACTCGGACAGAATGCAAAAAAGAGAGTTCTTGAGCATTTCAGTCTTGATAAAATGATAGAGAATGTGAAAAAACAGTGCGAAAGCATTTTGGAGGAGTGAATAGATCCTCTTGCTGTTTTGCAAATTTATATTTGCGGAAATCCTGATATGTCACTAATACTAATCTCTGATTAGAAAGTGGACAAAAAATCTGTGAAAAAGTTAGTGTTTATAGGTTTTGTGCAGATTTTTTGTCTACACCTTCATTGGAGATTAGTATCAGACAAAAAAACGTTATTGCAGCGGGCAATTTTAAGCATACTGCTTTTGCCCCTGCAATAACGTTTTTTGTATATTGCTGCAGTTGACGATCAGTCCACACTTACGCTGATACCGCCGCTTCTTTCCGAAGGCTGTATCATTACGGTAACTCTGTTGCCGGGATTCCACTCAAACTGATAGGATTCGCCCGAGTGCTGACCTATCAAGTTTCTCCAAGACACATCAAGTGTGACCGAAGGATCGCAAGGTCCTCTGCCCACCCAGCAGATGACCGCGTCGGGGTCAGCCGCTAAGGAGGTGCCCGACTGAACATTGCTGAGAATGATTGGATTTCCGTTGCATATCACTGCTACATAGGGATTTGCTCCTCTTGCAGTGAGTGTCGTTGTTGCAAGTCCCTTCTGGGAGAGAACGCCTACACCGATAAATCTGACGCTGTAATCGCAGTCGGGAGTAAAGGCGAGAAGATTTTCGGATTCTACCGAAATAGTTTCGCCCGGTTCAAGCTTGTATACAATAACGTGCTGACCGTAGTTGGCATAATATGTAACCGAATCGCCGTTAAGATTGACCTTCATAAGAGGGAGATTTTCACCCGTAACTCTTCTCACCAGGGAGCCCAGCAGTGCAGCACCCAGATCCTGCTGAGGACCGAGCAGAACCTTTTCAAAGGTGTAATTCTTCTGACCCATACATTCTCCTGCGATAAACGCCCCTTTTTTGACAAACAGGGAATCCGTTCCGCTGCAGGTTACCCGAAGCGTAAGCTCATTTACAACATCTAATGTAAGCATTTTGTTTCCTCCAAATCATATTACTTCTATTCCGTAAAAATTGCATAATCCTTCAAGATCTCGGGCAATTCCGTTGCCTATGGCGTTGAATTTCCATTGCTCCTTATTCTTGTAGATCTCGCCTATCATCATTGATGTGACATTATCGTAATAATCGCTCAGGCAGAAGCTCAGAATTTCATTTCCGGACGTATCCGTAAGCTTCAGGTAAACATCTCTGAGCATACCGAAATTCAGACCTTTTTTCAGTGCTTCATCTATTGTCACAACAAAGACGATCTTCTGAACATCACGGTTAAGTCTGTTCAGATCAATATCAAAGGATTTTTGATAAACGGGGTCGTTTTGATTGTACAGGATACTCCTGTCGGGGCTTTGGGGCTGGCTGTAAAACACGAACCAGTCCTCGGAAATGACCTTCTCGTTCATGCCGAGAAGAAAAGCCGAGGCGTCCACATCGCAGCGGCTGTCATTGATATTCCAGCCGATACCCGCTTTTATCGGAGAAACATTTCCCTGCGGAAACAGCGGTACCTTCATGCCCTTCTGCATGGGCTTGGAGAACGACGGCATTGGCTTGTTCACCACAGGTGGTGCTGCCGTATTCCGAATGGCATTTACCGTATTCTGCGAAACATTCCGAGGGGGGGGATTCCGAACGGCATTTTCGGTATTCTGTGCAGACGGTTCGGAGGTGATCCTGTTCAGAGCAGCAACATTTGATGAATTCACCATGCAGCCGCTGTACACCTTGTTCAGTCCCGATATATCTCGTGACGTATACGGGTGATTTATTCTTTCGGGAATTTTTAACACAATATCCTCCCTTTCTCTTTTTTGTTATAATATAGTAAACGGCAAAAATAATTTTACTTTGAGTGTAATTTGAGTTAGGTATATTTTTCTACCCGCCTTCGGCGGGCAGAAAAATATATGAAGCTTACTATAATTATACATAGATTTTGTCAGTATGTCAATAACAATATCAAAAAATGCAAGTAATAATAAAAAGCCGTTGCTTTAAACAACATTTTAACTGTTGACTAAGTGACGTATAGGGGGATTTTTATTCAGCAAGGGCTCGTTTTGCATTGCATCGGTATTTTGCTAAAATACACTTGAAAAAACACCTGCATTGAGTTATAATTGATATACACGGAAAATACAGATTAACGGCAGAAAGGAGCTATTATGAAATACAAGAGAATTTTCACTGTTGTAATAGATTCCCTTGGTGCGGGAGCAATGGATGACGCATCGGATTACGGCGATGAGGGAACAGATACTTTGGGACACATATCCGATTCTGTTGACAGCCTTGAAATACCGAATTTATGCAGCCTTGGCATATCCGACCTGCACCCTCTCAGTCATGCAAGGCGAACAGGGGAGCTGAAAGGCTATCACTGCTTTCTGAATGAGGCAAGCATCGGCAAGGACACCATGACAGGTCACTGGGAAATGATGGGGCTGCACATTACTGCGCCGTTTCGTACCTTTACCGAAAACGGCTTTCCTCCCGAGCTGATAAAGGAGCTTTCGGAGAGAACGGGCAGAGTGATAATCGGCAATAAAAGTGCAAGCGGTACGGCGATACTTGACGAGCTTGGCGAGGAAGAGATCCAAACGGGTCATATGATAGTATACACCTCCGCAGATTCCGTTCTCCAGATCTGCGGAAATGAGGAAACCTTCGGGCTTGATGAGCTGTACCGCTGCTGCGAGATAGCCCGTGAGATAACCCTGCGTGATGAATGGAAGGTGGGCAGAGTAATTGCCCGTCCATACGTTGGCAGAAAAAAGGGCGAATTCAAACGGACTGCCAACCGCCATGACTACGCCTTAAAGCCCTACGGAAAAACAGCCCTTGATGCGGTCAAGGCGGGCGGCTTTGAAACTATTTCCGTTGGTAAGATATATGACATATTTGACGGTGAGGGACTAACTGAATCCAACAGATCAAAAAGCTCCGTTCAGGGCATGGAGCAGACCATTGAGATAGCAAAGCGTGACTTTACGGGACTTTGCTTTACAAATCTGGTTGACTTTGACGCTTTATGGGGACACAGGCGAGATCCCGTGGGCTATGCAAAGGAGCTTGAACGCTTTGATGTAAAGCTGGGCGAGCTTCTCGGCTGTCTTAACGATGACGATCTTCTCATAATTACCGCCGACCACGGAAATGACCCTACTCACACGGGAACAGACCACACCCGCGAGAAGGTGCCCTTCCTTGCGTATTCCCCGTCAATGTTATCCTGCGGAAGAATAGCAGATGAAGATACCTTTGCGGTCATCGGTGCAGCTATTGCGGATAATTTCGGTGTCAAAATGCCCGAGGAAACTATCGGTCACTCTATTCTGAATAAACTCATATGAAAGGAAATGAACAATGAACACACAGGAAATTTTGGCAAAGGTCGACCACACTCTTCTTGCACAAAACGCTAAGTGGGAAGAAATAAGGCAGATACTTGATGATGGAATGAAATATGGCACAGCCTCGGCGTGTATTCCTCCTTCATTTGTGGCAAGAGCGGCGGAATATGTGAAGGGAAGGCTGCCTGTATGCACTGTAATAGGTTTCCCGAACGGCTATAATACGGCAGCTGTCAAGGCATATGAAGCGAAAGACGCAGTTTCAAACGGTGCTGATGAAATTGATATGGTCATAAATATCGGCGATGTAAAGGACGGACGTTTTGATGCTGTTGAGAATGAGATAAGGCTTGTTAAAGAAGCCTGCGGAGGAAAGCTTTTAAAGGTCATTATCGAAACCTGTCTGCTTACCGATGAAGAAAAGATAAGGCTTTGTGAGATAGTTACCGCTGTCGGTGCGGAGTATATAAAAACGTCCACAGGCTTCTCAACGGGCGGGGCGACCTTTGATGATGTTGATCTTATGCGCAGGCATTGCGGGGCAGAGGTCAAGGTCAAGGCGGCAGGAGGAATTTCCTCCTTTGATGATGCGGAGAAGTTTATCTCTCTCGGAGCGGACAGGCTTGGCACCAGCAGGCTTGTAAAGATAATGAAGCAGCAGGAAAAATAAAAAGTATGCACCCTACTTGGAACGAACGGGCTGTTCGTTCCAAGTAGGGGATTATTTTCGTTCCAAGTCGGAAATTCGCTCGTTCCGTGTTATTTTGCGCAACATCTTTTAGTTCCAGGTATATTGACAAATGTGGAATCATGTGTTATAATAATTTATGCGCATATATTTTACATATTGTATAACATTTATAAAGCAAGCAAACACAAATAAGACTTATGTGACAAGGCATAAATTTTTTATGTAAATTTTGAAAGGAATGATGATTTTGAGCAAGGAAAACAGCAAAAAGAGAATAAGAGAAATTACCGCATTTGCGGCGGCTCTGCTGCTGGCGGCGGCGTTTTCGGTGCCTGCGGGAACGGAAATAATGGGGGTCAGATTGGGTAATGCTGTTGTGGCGAGTGCTGCCGATTCCGGCACTTGCGGCACTGATCTAACTTGGACGCTTGATGATGCAGGCACGCTGACCATTTCGGGCATAGGTGAAATGGATAATTGGAGTTTTGGGTCAAAAGACGCCCCTTGGTATGGGAACAAAAGATCAATTAAATCTGTTGTGATTAATAATGGCGTTACTTCCATTGGGGAAATGGCTTTTTTACACTGCATAAACCTTGAAAGCATAACTATACCGGACAGCGTTAATACCATTGGTGGATTGGCTTTTAACAGCTGTACCGGCATTGAAAGTATAAATATCCCCAAAAGCGTTACATCCATTGGATATCAGGCTTTTTGCGGCTGTACAAACCTTAAAGGAATAGAGGTCGATTCAAATAACCCCGCATATTCCTCAGAAGGCGGCGTGTTGTTCAATAAGAGCAAAACCTCATTGACCGCATATCCTAATGCAAAAGGAGATTCCTATATTATCCCTGATGGAGTTACTTCCATTGATTTTGCAGCTTTTTGCGAATGTACAAGTCTTAAAAGCGTAACTATCCCGAACAGTGTTGAATCCATTGGAGATTATGCTTTTTATTGCTGTAGCAGCCTTGAAAGCTTATTTATCCCCGAGGGTCTTTCTAATATCGGAACTGACGCTATCCCCATTCCGGCAGCACAGGTAAAATACACAGTTGTTGATGACGGAGTATTTTTAATTAAAGATGTAAATCTTAATGATCAGTTATCGGTTACTTTCCCGAAAGAAATCGGTGGAGAGCCTGTTAAGGCTGTATTTATCGAGGACGGAACAGCAGGCGTAACTATTCCCAATACGGCGACACAGATAAAATACACCGTTTCCGATGATAAGGTCGCCATAACGAGAGCGACCGCAGGCACAGAAAAAATTTCTCTTACTATCCCCGAAAAAATCGGCGGCAAGGATGTTGCTGCTATTGGAGATAATGCCTTTGCCGACTGTACAAACCTTGAAAAAGTAACCCTGCCTGACAGCATTATCTCAATTGGAAACAGTGCTTTTGCCAGATGTCCAAGCCTTGCAGGCATAAATATTCCGAACGGAGTTAATTCAATTGGAGCAGATGCTTTTATCGGCTGTCCAAGCCTTGGAAGCATTACTATCCCGAGCAGCGTTACTTCCATTGGAACGGGGGCTCTTAACAGTTCTTCAAGCATAACAGTTGATGACAGCAATCCAAACTATTCTTCCAAAGACGGCGTGTTATTCAATAAGGACGGAACCATACTGATCGCTTATCCTATAAATAAGAGCGGGGATT
>JAEDOB010000116.1 GCA_016302225.1 Oscillospiraceae bacterium
AAGATATTTACGATGATATCCACCATTTTCTTTACGGTCCCGACCCGAAGGAATATTTTGTGGGCGACCCGTTTTCCTGGGGATATGGGTGCTATTCGCCCGTTATTGTGAAGTCTATGAACCGATATTTCAAGGATAACGGCAGTGAAAATGTGGCGGTGGATATGCAAAATCTTACGGGCAGCGAGCTGGATATGCTCCTTGACAGCGGCGTTCCCGTTATCGTCTGGGCATCTCAGGGAATGGAGCCGTTCGTCTACCGTGATTCGTCTTGTTGGACGGTGAAGAAAAGCGGGGAAAATATCCGCTGGCTGGGAAATTCGCACACGCTTGTTCTGGTGGGGTATGATGATAAGTTCTACTATTTTATGGACTGCGGCGACAAGACGGAGATAACGCCGTATGTCAGGGAAGTGTTTATTGCACGGTGGGACGAGAATGGGGCACAGGCAGTTGCAGTAAAAAGAGAAGATTAAAAGTTTCGTCCACCTTTTCAAAGGTGGCAGTGGGGTCAATTTTAAAATCAAAGATTTTAAAATCGGGGGCGGCGCCCCTTGTCGCCTCCGCAGAGGCGAAATCCCTTTCCAGTCGCTAACAGTTCAAACACTGCCAACAGCAAAGCGCACAAAAGTAACAGTCCTTACAGCACCGCACACAAAAATAACAGTAAAGCCACCAACTAACGACAACTACAAAAGCCAAGAAAACCATCACGGTGTGCGGTGCTCGTGAAAAATTTTTAAGGCGTTCACGCCTTAAAAATTTTTCACACCGCCGATAGGCGGCAAGGGTACTCACAAACTAAGAAAATCCCGCAAACAGGCTGCCAACCACAGCCAACATCGGGTCTGCGGGACGGGAAACCCGTCCCCTACAATGTTCCTATGTTTGCGTACATTAAACTAATTTTTTCCTAAACCTATTTACAACAGCATACATATGTGGTAAAATATAAGATAGGTTTGCAAAAAAGCGAAAATTATGTTGAAATAACTATTTTGGAGGTATAATAGAAATGCTTCTTCCGCAGTTTTATGTTGATGATATAATTAAGACCGCACTCAGCGAGGACATTAATTATATAGATGTTACCACCGATTATCTGATTGATGATAATGCCGTTTCCGAAGCGTCCTTTATTGCAAAGGCAGAGGGCGTTCTGGCGGGAATTGACGTGGCTATGAGAGTGTTTGAGCTGCTTTGTCCGTCTATCAAAAAGTTAGTTTTGATTTGCGACGGCGAACCTGTCAGAAAGGGCGATGTTATTGCCAAAATAAAGGGTCCCACCAAGTTTATCCTAAAGGGCGAAAGAACTGCGCTGAACCTTTTGCAGCATATGTCGGGAATCGCTACCGCCGCTAACAAGTGCGTTAAGCTTTGCGAGGGCACAAACGCCGCTGTTACCGACACAAGAAAGACTCTCCCCGGACTGCGTGCGCTGCAAAAATATGCCGTAGTTGCGGGCGGCGGAAAAAATCACCGCTACAATCTGTCCGACGGTGCAATGCTCAAGGACAATCACATTGACGCTTACGGCGGAATTATCCCCGCTGTGAAGGCTCTCCGTGAAAAGATAGGTCATATGGTAAAGATAGAGGTCGAGGTCCGCAACAAGGAGGAGCTTTTGCAGGCTCTTGAAGCGGGCGCAGATGTTATTATGCTTGACAATATGAACTGCGCCGAAATGGCTGAATGCGTCAAGATAACCGACGGACGTGCAAAGCTGGAGGCTTCGGGAAATATCACCCTTGACAACATTGCCGATGTGGCAAAGACGGGCGTTGACATTATTTCCCTTGGTGCGCTGACACATTCCGTAAAGGCGTTTGACATTTCCCTGAGAATTACGGGATAAAATTTCCGAACGGAGAATAAAGATGATAAAAGCAGAAAATTTTGTCTATTATGTGGGCAAAAATATCTATATAAATCTGACTAACCGCTGTCCCTGCGCTTGCACATTTTGTATCAGGCAGAACGGGGACGGTGCTTACGGCAGCGGCAGTTTGTGGCTGGCAAGGGAACCGTCCGCAGATGAGGTGTTAAGTGCCATTGCGGAGAAGGATCTTAGCGAGGTCAGCGAGTTTGTGTTCTGCGGCTACGGCGAGCCTATGGAGCGTGCGGAGGACGTTTCCTATATCGGAAAAGAGCTGAAAAGGCTGTACGGCAAGCCCGTCAGACTTAACACAAACGGTCTTTCCGACCTTATCCACGGGAAGGAAACTGCGTATCTTCTGGAGGGTGCGGTGGACGTGGTTTCCATTTCGCTGAATTCGGGAGATGAGGAAAGCTATCTCAAGGTGACACGTCCGAAATTCGGCAAGGGCAGCTTTGAGGCAATGCAGAAGTTTGCCGTCGACTGCAAGAAATATGTGCCGCAGGTAATGTTTACCGTGGTTGACGTTATCCCCGAAAGGGAGATAGAGCTTTCGAGGGAGATTTCCGAAAGGCTTGGTATCACACTGCGTATCAGAAAATATGAAAGTTGATTTTGAAAGGACAGATATGTTATGAATAAGGCAACTGCCGCAATCGTTGACCATAAGGGAACGCCCTGCATTGAGCTGAAAGCAGGTCCCTATATGGCGATAATCGCAAATTCTCTGGGGAGCAACGTGCTTCGTTTCCGTGACGAGGAAAAGGGAATGGAAATTTTCCGCTACAAGGACGATGTTTCCATAAGGGAGATAATGGAAGCCCCCGAAATTTGGGGACTGCCCACCTTGTATCTGCCTAACCGTCTGGACAACGGAGTGCTGAAAACCTCCGATGCGGAGTATCATTTCCCCGTCAATGAAACCAGATTTAAGAACCATCTCCACGGATTTTTGCAGAAAAGAGCCCATAAAATCGAGGATATGGGCGTAAAGGACGGAAAGGCTTATGCCGTGACCTCCTATACTTATGACGAAAACGACTTTTTCTTTAATGTTTTCCCCCTGAAATTCAAGGCGACGCTTACCTTTGAGCTGTCGGAAAACGGTCTTAGCCACAATTTCAGGATAGTGAATATGTCCGAGAAAATGCTGCCCGTTTCGGTTGCAACTCACACCACTATTAACGCTCCCTTCGTTGACGGCGGCTATGAGGAGGACATCAGGATCCAGATACCCATTGAAAAGAAGTGCCTGTTTGACCGCACAAGATGGCTGCCCACTGAGGAATTTGCCGACCTTAACAGACGTGACCTGTCCTACAAGAGGGGCGTGAAGTGTCCCGTTTTAAAGGACATTTGCAACGATATGTACACAGCGGGAACGGTTGACCTTGACGGCGAAAGGTTCCACGGCTGTCTGATGAAGGATATGGCGACAGGCAAGCAGATTCGCTATGAAACAAGCGAGGAGTACAAGTTCTGGATAGTTTGGAATGACAGGGGCTTTAAGGGATATTTCTGTCCCGAGCCTATGACTGCTTTGGTAAATGCGCCTAACCTTAAAATGCCCACCGAGTTCAGCGGCTACCGTGAGTTAAAGCCCGGCGAGGAGTTTGACTGCACACAGAAATTCTCAACGGCTGTCGTTGCAACCATTTCCAAGTAAAATATGCGGCAGCCTAGGTTTGACCCATGGGCTGCCGCATTTTCATTTTAATCGGTTTTCCCCCGCCGAAGGCGGGGGAAAACCGTCCTTCACAACAATTATTTACTTGGTGAAATACCGTTGGAAGAAAAGGAGCAAAATTATGTCCGAAATTATAAACAGACTTTCCGCATTGCGTGAGAAAATGTCCCAATACGGCGCAGATGCGGTCTATATCCCCACCGCCGACTGCCACGAGTCGGAGTACCCCGCAGAGCATTACAAGACAAGGCGGTTCATAACGGGCTTTACGGGTTCGGCGGGAACTGCCCTTGTTACCGCAGACAAGGCATTCCTGTGGACGGACGGCAGATATTTCATTCAGGCGGAGCATGAGCTGGAGGGCAGCTCAATTGAGCTTTGCAGAATTGGCGTTGACGGTGTCCCAACCGTTTATGAGATGATTGAAAAGGAGCTGCCCGCCGACGGAGTGCTGTTTTTCGATGGCTCGGTGGTAAACGGAAATACTGCGGATAAGCTGTCCGAAGCGGCGAAAAAGCGTAACGGAACGGTGAACTGTTCCCAGGATATTGCGGGAGAGATATGGACGGACAGACCGCCCGTAAAGCCCACTTCTGCGTGGATATTAGAAAAAGAATATTCGGGGAAAAGCGTTTCCGAAAAGATTTCGGAGCTGCGTGAAGCTATGTCAAAGGAGGGTGCGGACGTTCACATTCTGTCCTCGCTGGACGATGTGAACTGGCTGTTCAACGTAAGAGGTTCGGACGTTCCCCATTTCCCCGTCATATACGCATTTGCGGCGGTCACGGCGGATAAGGCACTGCTGTTTGCATATGACGAGGCGGTATCTCCCGAAATAAGGGAGCGTCTGGCATCGGAGGGCGCAGAGGTTTGCAGCTACGGCGATATTTACGGGTTTGCCGAAAAGCTGTCCCCCGAATGTAAGGTGCTTATTGACCGAGGACGGACAAATGCAAAAATCCTCGGCAGTCTGCCCGAAACGGCTGTTATCATAAACAAGCCCAGTCCCGTTCGTCTGATGAAGTCCAAGAAGAATACCACGGAGCTTTTTAATCTCAGAAAAGCTCATATTTGCGACGGTGCGGTGATGACGAAATTCATCATTTGGATAAAGAAAAATGCGGGAAAGCTGAAAATCGACGAGGTTTCCGCAGCCGATTATCTGGAAAATCTCCGCAGACAGCAGGACGGTTTTATTGACCTTAGCTTTGACACCATTTGCGCTTACAAGGGCAATGCTGCCATGATGCACTATTCCGCAAAGCCCGAAACGGCGGCGGAAATTACCGACGAGGGTATGCTTCTGGTGGATTCGGGGGGACATTATCTGAACGGTTCCACCGACATTACCCGAACCATTGTGCTTGGCAAAATAAGCGACGAGGAAAAGCGGGATTTTACCGCCGTGCTGAAATCAATGCTTGCCCTTGCAAGGGTGAAGTTTTTAAGCGGCTGCACGGGACAGAACCTTGACATTCTCTGCCGCAGTCAGCTGTGGAAATACGGCATTGATTACCGCTGCGGAACGGGTCACGGCGTCGGCTATCTGCTGAATATCCACGAGGGTCCCAACTCCGTTCACTGGGGGCATTTTCCCGGACGGACGGCAAACACGCCCTTTGAGGAGGGCATGGTCACCACCGACGAACCGGGCGTTTACATTGAGGGACGGTACGGCATCAGGACGGAAAACGAGCTTGTCTGCCGAAAAGCCGAAAAGAACGAGTACGGGCAGTTTATGGAATTTGAAACCATAACCTACGCTCCCATCGATCTTGACGGCATTATTCCCGAAATGCTCACCTTTGAGGAAAAGGAGCAGCTTAACCGTTATCACCGAATGGTATTTCAGGAAATTTCGCCGCTGCTTGATAAGGAAGAAGCGGACATTCTTGCTCAGATGACTAGGGAAATATAACAACAGCCCGACCGATTTGTAACTTCGGTCGGGCTTTTATCATGCCTTGTAAATTTTCGTTCCCTGACGGGTTTCCTCAACAACATATCCGAGAGCGGTTATCTTGTCACGGAGGCTGTCGGCAAGGGCAAAATCCTTTGCCTTTCTTGCAGCCTTTCGCTGTTCGGCAAGCTCCAAAACTTCGGCAGGAAGCTCAGGTGCTGCGTCCTTTGCGGCAGCTGCTTCGGCGTTCTTTATAAGGTCGATCGACAGAACCTTGTCAAACTCTGCAATAAGTGCCAGCTTTGTGGCTGCGTTTGCGGGAGATTTCAGCACGTCATAGAGAACGGTTATGCCCATGGAGGTGTTAAGGTCGTTGTCCATAGCGTCCTTGAATGAGGTCATAAGGCGGTCAAACTCGGTCTTATCGACTTCGCCGTTTTTGTCGGCTGTAAGGGGAGCAATCTTTGCAATAAGCTTTTCGTAAGCCTGCTTTGCGTTGTCGAGATTTTCATAGGAGAATACCAGCGACTTTCTGTAATGGGACAGCAGGCAGAAAAATCTGTAAATAACAGGCGCATATCCCTTTGATTCCAGCAGGGAAACGGTGAGAAATTCGCCCTTTGACTTGCTCATTTTTCCGTCATTGGTGTTCAGATGGAGAATGTGGAACCAGTAATTGCACCACTTGTGTCCGATATATGCTTCGCTCTGTGCAATTTCGTTTGTGTGGTGGGGGAATGCGTTGTCAATGCCGCCGCAGTGAATGTCCAGATATTCGCCCAGATGCTTCATTGCGATGCAGGAGCATTCGATATGCCAGCCGGGATAGCCGACGCCCCAGGGGCTTTCCCATTTCAGCTCCTGATCTTCAAACTTGGACTTGGTGAACCAAAGCACGAAATCCGCCTTGTTCTTCTTGTTGGAATCGGCTTCAACGCCCTCTCTTACGCCGACCTCAAGGTCCTCCTCCTTGAAATCGTGGAAAACGTAATACTGCGAAAGCTTTGAGGTATCAAAGTAAATATTTCCGCCCGCTTCGTATGCAAAGCCCTTTTCCAGCAGTCCCGAAATTACCTTGATAAACTCGTCAATGCAGCCTGTGGCAGGCTCTACAACGTCGGGACGCTTGATGTTCAGCTTTTTGCAGTCGTCAAAGAAGGCGTCGGTGTAGAACTTTGCGATCTCCATAACGGTCTTATGCTCACGCTTTGCGCCTTTGAGCATCTTGTCGTCGCCTGTGTCGCCGTCGCTGGTGAGGTGTCCCACGTCGGTTATGTTCATAACTCGCTTAACGTCATAGCCTGAAAATCTCAGATATTTTTCGAGAATATCCTCCATAATATAGCTTCTCAGATTTC
>JAEDOB010000117.1 GCA_016302225.1 Oscillospiraceae bacterium
CCAACGACTACGCCGCTATTTTAGGTCTTCCCAATCTGGAATTTATCGAGCTTTCGGGCTGTGAAGCGGAAAACGGCGTTTTTTCCGACAATGCCATTCAGGGCAGAAACAATCTTACTTATATCAGTCTGCCGAAAAACACCGTGGAAATAGGCAGAGCGGCACTTGCCAACAACAAGCGTCTGACTAAGATAGATATGCCCGCCTGCGTTGAGCGTATACTTGACTATGCCTTTGAAAACTGCGAAGGTCTGACCGATATTACCCTCCCTCTGGGACTGAAAACTCTCTCCCCCGGCGTTTTCAACAACTGCCGTTCACTTACCTCTATTGACCTTCCTATGGGACTCAAGGCTATCCCCGACAACTGCTTCACTCGCTGCTACGGTCTTACCGACCTGCATATCCCCCCTACGGTAGATATTATCGGCATGAACGCTTTCGCCGACTGTGACAGCCTGAAGGGGATATATTTTTATTCGGAAATAGCTCCCACCCCCGGCGGCGGAATGTTCCCGCAAAACGGCAGACCCACCGTCCACGCCGTACCCGACGCTATCGGCTTTGACGACGGCGAATGGACAAAGGCTCCCGTTGAATACGACGTTGACCCCGACGCACCCTACTATTACCGTGAAACGGAAGAACCCACAGCCATAGAAGAACCCGTACCGCCCGAAACCCCTCCCGCCGACGATACCGACAAGGCAGAAGCGGAGGAAACAACCGAAGAAACGGCAGTTTCCGAAAAGACCGAGAAAACCGAAACCGAAGCCGCTCCCGCATCTGCCGAACCTCAGTCAAGCGGCGGAGTATCTGCGGGAACTCTGGTGCTGATAATCGTCATTGTTGTGCTTATCGCATCGGGAGTATCGGCAGCTGTTACGGTTATAATAATCAAGAAAAATAAGAAGGATTGACCGAAAGGAATTCCAATATGGATAACAGAACTCAGCTTCTTACGGATAACATTGAAAAGGTGATCGTGGGCAAGCATCAGACTGTCACTCTGGCGGTCTGTGCGCTGCTGGCGGAGGGACACATTCTTATCGAGGACGTGCCCGGCGTGGGTAAAACACGTCTTGCGGCGGTGCTGGCAAAATCGGTAAACGGCGAATTCTCCCGAATCCAGCTGACCCCCGACGTTATGCCCTCGGATATTACGGGCTTTACAATGATCGACAGGGACGGAAACTCCTCCTACTGCAAGGGTGCAGCCTTCTGCAATTTCCTGCTGGCGGACGAGATAAACCGTGCCTCGCCCAAGTCACAGTCAAGCCTTCTGGAGGTCATGGAGGAGCGTCAGATAAGTATTGACGGCGTGACCCACACTCTCCCCCGTCCCTTTATGACCATTGCAACCCAAAATCCCGTGGAAACCTACGGCACCTATCATCTCCCCGAAGCGCAGATGGACAGATTTCTTATGAAGCTGTCCATGGGCTATCCCACCGTGGAGGACGAGCTTTCCATTCTGGCGAGAAGCGAAAGGGAGATAACCGAAAAGACCGTTGATGCCGTCCTGACTGCGGAGGACATTTGCGATATGCAGGACAAGGTGCGAAACGGCGTTACCGTGTCGGAAAATGTGAGAAAATATATCATTGCCATATGCGCAGCCACACGCTCCACCGACCTTATCAGGCTGGGTGTCAGCCCCCGAGGAACCATTGCCCTTTTCAGGACGGCAAAGGCGGCTGCATATATCAACGGCAGAGATTTCGTCACACCCGACGATGTAAAGGCGGTAGCTGTCCCCGTGCTGGCTCACAGACTTATCCTTTCCCCCAAGGGCAAGGCGCAGTTTGCGTCGCAGGAAGAAGCCATGGCGGCGTTGGCGGGGAAGGTTTTAGTTCCAAGCGTTTAAACAGCCGTTTTTGTAGGGGACGGGTTTCCCGTCCCGTCTTGACGATGTATGTGTGTTGCGGGACGGGAAACCCGTCCCCTACAAGTCTAGTCAGGACATTTTACGTTCTGTTTCAAGGCTCGTTTTGGGAGATAATATGAAAAAGAATATCAAGCGAATTTTGGGCTATCTGACTGCCGTTGCGCTGACGGTGGCGTTTGCCCTGCTTATTGATGGAAAGATCGGTTGGTTTTTCCTTACTGTGCTTATCTGCGCCGCATTTCTGTCATGGTTTGCGGCGTTTTTTACAAGCAAAAGCATTTCTGTTGAGGCGGATTCGGACAATACCATGCTTTATAAGGGCGAGCGGCTGCGGCTGAAAGCGTCGGTGAAATGCCGTTTTCCCTTTCCTGCGGCACTTATTTCGGTGCGTCTGGCGGAAAGCGGACGGCTTGTGTCCTGTTCGGGAACGAGCGGTGCGGTATTTATGCCGTCGCCGAAAATGACCGAGGAGGGTGCGGAAAATTCCTGCCGTATTGACGAGGAATATGTGGCAAGGCTGTGGGGAACTGCGGCTGTGGGCATTACCGAATGTACCGTCAGCGACCTGCTGGGATTTTTTACCTTTGAGATTTACAAGGAGCGTGGGCTGGGGGACTATCTTTTCAAAGTGTCCGTATGTCCCGATATTCCCGAAATAACCGACGAAACGGGGCTTGTCCGCTACATCTGCGCCACCGCCTATGCCGACGACAGCGAGGAAACCAAGGAATCCCACTCCTTCACGGGCGGCACGGCAGGCTATGAACACCGTGACTACTACCCCGGCGACCCCATAAAGCGCATAAACTGGAAGCTTTCCGCCAAGCGGGACAAGCTTATGGTTCGCCTTGACGACGAGGTTATCTCCTCCAAGCAGGTGATAATTCTCGACTGCGTTTCCTTCTCGCGAAAGGGAATGTCCCCCGAGCAGTCTGCGGCTGTGGATATGGTCTGCCAGACTGCCGCAGAAGCCATGCTGGGTATCGTTCTGGAGCTTGTGAAAACGGGCGTGGGCTGCCTTGTCAGCGTGCTTTACGGCAGGGAACGCCGCCTTTCGGAGATAACTTCATTGGAGGAGCTGCAACGGTTTCGGACGGAGCTTTCTCATGCGGAAATGGGCGAGCTGTCCCCCGACCTTGCCGAAATGCGTATCCCCGAGGACATGGCGGCAATGGCGGGAAAAGATGCTCCCGTTATTCTTTTCACAGCCTGCCCCGACAGGAGCCTTGCGGAGCTTGCTGCGGCAAGAGCGTCCGTCTGCGGCGGAATAATTTGCTGTTCGGCGGACATTTCTCCCGCAGGATTTACCGAATACGGCGGATTTTCCGACCTGAGAATAGTTGACAGTGAGTACGTTATCCGAAAGGGGGACTGACGGTGACTGCCGAAAAAAGCGAAAAATACTATAAATACGGCAGCTTTCGGGAATTTTTCTCCCGTGCCGTCACGGACCGCTCCCTTTCCATGGTCTATGCAATGCTTATCCAGCTTGCCATAATCGACGTTCTGGGACAGGGGTTTCTGTCGGTTTATACGCTGGGTATAATCTTCGGAACGGTCTTTTTCAACCTAATCTGCGACTTCACCAACCGCACAAAGCTTGCGGGAAAGCTTGTCTATGTGGTGACGATGTTTATCGTGTGGAACGTAATGGTTCGTATGGTATTCGTCAGCTTCGGGGACTATAACTATTTTATGGCATGGTTCTTCGGGGATAATCCCAATGTGGAACGGGCGGCGGCGTACACCTTCGTCTGCTGGCTGGGCTTCTGCTTTTTCATAAGCTCGGTGGTGTTCTACTTCTCGGAGGTCGCCTTCCGTCGGCTTTACCTGCTGATGATCGGGCTTATTCCCTGCGTGCTTTACGTCAAGCGTGAGCAGGATCTTCCCTACGTTTATATGGTGCTGCTTATCGGGACATATCTGCTGCTGACGCTGCGGGACAGGTACAAAAAGCTGTCTGCGGAGGAGCGGCTGTCCCTGAAAATAAGCGGCGGCGGACGGCTGTTTCTCGGCGGATTTGCGGCGGCTGCCGTTATCCTCGGGCTGATGATACCAAAATCGGAGGACACTCCCTACAAGATAGATTTCGACAAGGTAGCCGAGGACGCCGCTATTGCCGTTCAGGGTGCAATGTCATCATTTACCAGATATTCGGGAAATGCAGACTTCTATTCGTCCCTTTCCGACAAGGATTTATACTATGTGTATACAGACGAACCCTTCTATCTGAAACGCCAGATATTCACCGACTTCAACGGCGAACGCTGGGACGCAGGGGACAGTATGCAAAACGGCGTTTCCGACTGGAAAAGATACTTCTCCTCTCTCAATTACAAGGACTTGCGAGATGCCCTTCAAAAGGCGTGCGAGCTTGAACCAAAGCTTATCGAACGGTACGGCATTGACAAAATTGCGGAGGGCGGGCGTATCTCCGACGAGGAAAAGAAGGCAATGATAGTCCCCATGATGCCTTCTCAATGCTTTGTCAGCCCCCTGAGAACCGTCAATCTGCGGGGAAATCCCCTTGCGGACAAGACCTCACGGACAATTAACGGCGAAATGTACTGCTGGGAGGACAGCAAGCTGCAAACGGTGGACAGCTCTTACAGCATTACCTACTATTCGGAGTATTCTGCGCTGAAATGGGCGTCCCTTATGGAGGGCAGCCTTCCCGCCGAGGATATGTCCGCCTGGAAAAATCTGCTAATAGAAGCGGACGGTGTTCTGCGGAAAAATAAGCAGAAGGAGCTTACAACCACCGTTGAGGATTTTCTCGACGAATATTATAACGCCGAAAAGATACTGAATTTCTCCGATATAAAGGCGTCCGACAATCTGAAAGCACTGGCGGAGGAATTGACCCGAGGCAAGACCAACGCCCACGAAAAGGCTCTGGCTTTGCAGAATTATTTCATCACAAACGGCTTTGAATACGACCTGGGCTACCGTCCGCCGAGCGGAATGGACACCCCCGATTATTTCGTGTTTACGAGCAAGCGGGGCACCTGCTCCGATTTTGCCACCGCCTTCTGCCTGATGGCAAGCTCCGTGGGACTTCCCGTCAGATACGCCGAGGGCTACACCATGTCACTGTATGCGGAAAACACCGAAAATACGCAGTTCACGGGCTATGTTGTCAAGGAGAAGAACGCCCACGCATTCCCCGAGGTGTACATTTCGGGCACGGGCTGGATGACCTTCGAGCCGACTGTTCCCGCACAGCAGCAGCAAAACGGCAATGTCAGCTACAATCTGACCGTAAGGCAGTATATTATTCTCGGGATATTTGTCCTGCTGGGGATAGGAGCTGCACTTTTCACCGTGTTCCTGCTGCCCGGCATTTCCGAGAAGCATTTCCGCAAAAAAGCGGCAGCCATCGCCCCCGAAAAGGCGGTGGTGCTGATGTATAACCGTATGCTCTCGCAGATTCGCCGCAGAATGAAGGCGGACACCTCCGTAATGTCCGCAGGCTATGTGACAGGCTTCTGCAAGCAGATACTGAACACCGATATTTCCCGCCTGCGTTCGGCATTTGAACGTGCCTGCTTCGGCGAAAAGCCCATTTCCGAGGAGGAACGGACAAATGCGCTGGTCTGCTATGAACAGGTGAGCGAGGCTATCGGGCATATCAAAAAGCGAAAATAAACGTCACATATATTTCTATTGTTGCCTAAGTGACGTATCTAGGTGGGTTTTCCCCCGCCGAAGGCGGGGGAAAACCCATTAATCAGTAAAATGAAAGGACCCGTCAAATGAGCGTTTCCGTCAATGACCTTACCGATAATGAGCTTGTAAACCTCATAAGCACTCATGAATATGACGAAAAGCTGAGAATTCGTGCAGATGAGGTTCGACAAAGCGTCTACGGAAGGGACGTTTATATCCGAGGGCTGATCGAATTCACAAGCTTTTGCCGCCGAAACTGCCTTTACTGCGGACTGCGCCGTGAAAACCGCCGTGAACGCTACCGCCTGACCGACGAGCAGATCTTCGGCTGCTGCGAAACGGGCTATTCTCTGGGATTTCGCACCTTTGTCCTGCAAGGCGGCGAGGACGCATTTTTCGACGATCTTCACATCTGCAAAATTGTCAGCGGTATCAAGGAACGGTTCCCCGACTGCGCCGTCACCCTGTCCATAGGCGAAAAGCCGAGGGAAAGCTATCTCGCATACAAAAAAGCGGGCGCAGACAGATACCTTCTCCGCCACGAAACCGCCGACCTTGCCCATTACCAAAAGCTCCACCCGCCCGAAATGAGCCTTAAAAACCGTATGCGCTGCCTGTTTGACCTAAAAGAGCTGGGCTATCAGACGGGCACGGGCTTTATAGTCGGTTCGCCATTTCAGACGGCAGAAACCATTGTAAGCGACCTTCGGTTTATGCAGAAGCTGCAGCCCGAAATGATAGGCATAGGCCCCTTTATCCCCGCCGGGGGAACGCCTTTTGCGGGATACCCTGCGGGGGAATTGTCCCTGACGCTTAGGCTTATTTCCATAATACGGCTGATGTTCCCGAACGCTCTCATACCGTCCACCACCGCCCTGGGTACTATCCACCCGAAGGGACGTGAAATGGGGCTTGCGGCAGGGGCGAATGTGGTCATGCCGAACCTGTCCCCGACCTCCGTAAGAAAGCTTTACTCCATCTACGACAACAAAATTTGCACGGGCGATGAAGCCGCTGAATGCCGCCGCTGCCTTGAAAAGCGTGTTTTGGCTGCGGGGTATCGAATTGTTACCGACTGCGGAGATATTAAAAATACGAATTACTAATTTTCTATCAGCATATGGGTTATTTTGCAAACATTTTCCTGTTATATGTTCTTTTCTCTCAACCGCTTTTGTGACCTTTGTAGCTGTGTGGCTCTCCCGCAGAGGGGGAACCTATATGGGCGGGGGACACAACAAACCCTA
>JAEDOB010000118.1 GCA_016302225.1 Oscillospiraceae bacterium
CTGCTTGATGTCTACAAGAAATGGGACGAGGAAAATCCCTTTGATACGGGTGTCGGCTGGGGAAATGAGCCTTGGTCGCAGACGGAAATGCCCCTTGATGACAGCCTTGCCGCACGTATTTCCGAAAAATGCTCCACTGCCATCGCCGTTATCGGCAGGACTGCAGGCGAAGAACAGGACAACAGAAATGTCAAGGGCGCATTCCTTCTCAGCGACGGCGAAGAGGCAATGCTGGAAACCGTCAGAAAGCATTTCAAGAAGGTCATTGTGCTGCTGAATGTTGGAAACATCATTGATATGAGCTTTGTGAAAAAGTATTCCCCCGACGCTGTGCTTTACATCTGGCAGGGCGGTATGGTGGGCGGTCTTGGAACTGCCGATGTGCTGACGGGAAAGGTTTCCCCCTCAGGCAAGCTGCCCGACACTATTGCATACTCCGTTTCCGATTACCCTTCCGACAAATATTTCGGTGACAATGACAGGAATTTCTATTCCGAGGATATTTTTGTAGGTTACAGATATTTTGAAACCTTCGCCCCCGAAAAGGTAATGTACCCCTTCGGCTTCGGACTTTCCTACACAAGCTTTGAGGTAAAAACCCTTTCCGCAGACATTGACAGCAAAACGGCAAGCCTAAAAATTTCCGTAAAAAATGTCGGCAATTTCGGCGGAAAAGAGGTCGTTCAGATATACGCCGCCGCTCCTCAGGGAACTCTTGGCAAGGCTGAAAAGGTGCTCTGCGGCTACGAAAAAACACGTCTGCTTGCTCCCGGCGAGGAACAGACCATCACCATTTCCGTAAACATTTCGGGACTTGCTTCTTATGACGATTCGGGCGTTACCGGAAACCGTTTCTGCTATATCCTCGAAAAGGGCGTTTACAAGCTGTTCTGCGGAACAGACGTGAGAACCGCCGAGGAATGTGCTGCCTTTGAGCTGACCGAAAATATCGTTGTGAAAAAGGTCAAGCAGGCTTTGGCACCCGTCCTGCCCTTTAAGAGAATGAAGGCTGTTTCGGATAACGGCAAGTTGTCTGTTGATTTTGAGGACGTTCCCCTTTCCGAGATCGACGAACCCCGCCGCCGTGTTGAAAATCTTCCCGAGGAAATACCCTTCACGGGCGACATGGGCATTAAGCTTGCAGACGTGAGAAACGGTAAAAAAACTCTTACGGAATTTGTCGCACAGCTTTCCGACAATGACCTTGCCTGCATTATCCGTGGCGAGGGCATGGGCAGTCCCAAGGTAACTGCGGGAACGGCTGCGGCGTTCGGAGGAGTTTCCGATGGTCTGGCTGAATTCGGTATTCCCTGCGGCTGCTGTTCCGACGGACCTTCGGGTATGCGTCTTGACTGCGGAACAAAGGCGTTCAGTCTGCCCAACGGCACACTTATCGCTTCGACCTTTAACAAGCCGCTTGTTACCGAGCTTTTTGAATATATGGGCAGAGAAATGTCCGCAAACAAGGTGGACTGCCTTTTGGGTCCGGGCATAAACATTCACCGTCACCCTTTGAACGGCAGAAATTTTGAGTATTTCTCCGAGGATCCCTTCCTCACCGGAACAATGGCATCTGCGGAACTGAAAGGTCTGCATAATGAAGGTGTTACGGGAACTATCAAGCATTTCTGCGGAAATAATCAGGAAACCAACAGGCATTATCTGGATTCCGTTGTTTCCGAAAGGGCACTCAGAGAGATTTATCTGAAGGGCTTTGAAATTGCCGTTACGGAAGGAAATGCGGATTCAATAATGACAAGCTACAATCTTGTAAACGGACTCTGGACCTGCGGCAGCTACGACCTCTGCACCTCTATCCTCCGCAATGAGTGGGGTTACACAGGCTTTGTAATGTCCGACTGGTGGGCAAATATCAACCGTCGGGGCGGTCAGGCTGACAAGTCCGATTTTGCGGCAATGGCACAGGCTCAGAACGACGTTTACATGGTTTGCGCAGACGGCTCAAGCAACAATGACAACACTCTTGCAGCCCTTGAAAACGGCACTCTCACACGCTCCGAGCTGCAGAGAAATGCCATGAATATCTGCTCCTTCCTGCTGGGCACTCACGCTATGGACAGGCTTTGCGGCACTGCCGAAGAAGTGGAGATCATCAACCGTCCCGATGAAAACAGTTCAGCAAATTCCGACGACGTGACCTTCTACAAGCTGGACGGCAGCGTTACCATCGACTGCACCGACGTATGCACCGACCGAGGAGCGGAGTTCTCCTTCGCCCTTGACATTTCCGAACCGGGACGCTACCGCTTCACTCTGACGGGCAGCTCGGAGCTCAGCGAGCTGGCACAGATACCTGTCAGCGTTTTCAGTATGGGAACACCCTTCGGCACCTTCACCTGGAACGGTACAGGCGGACTTCCCGTTTCATTTACCTTTGAAGGCGACTGCTTCTCACGTTTCACGGCCATGCGAGTTTATTTCGCTCAGGGCGGACTAAAGCTTCACAGCATTAAGATTGAAAAGGTAAACTAAGGAAACACACGTTATTCTATATCAATAATCACTCCCGCAAGCCTTGTGTATTTTCAAGGTTTGCGGGAGCTTTTTTGCAACGTCTAACGGTCATCCCAATGCTTACGATAATACTTAGCCTTATACTCCGACGGTGTTATCCCCGCCACCAGCTTGAAATTCTCCGTAAAATGGCTCTGGGACGCAAACCCCAGATACTCCGAGATCTCCGAACAGGACAGCTCGGAATATACCAGCATATTCTGCGCCGTTTGAATTTTTTTGCTCCTGATATATTGGAGAACGGTCTGCCCCGTTTCCGATTTGAACAGCTTTCCCAGATATGTACGGTCGATACCGATATGCTCAGCCACCTCCGTAACACTCAGCGGTCGGTGCAGATTGTCGGAGATGTATTCCATTGCCTTCAGGCAGTGAAGATTCAGACGCTTTGTTTTGTTCAGCTTTTTCATTCGTTCCGCATAGTCAAATATCACCTGCTCATGAAGCTCAAGAAGCTGTTTTGCAGTAGCCGCCTTGTCAATGCGGTTAATGTAAATGTCGCTCAGACCGTATGAATCCCGTTCGTCAAGACCGCCCTCAATGCAGAAGCGGCATATCATGGAAACGGTAACGATTATGTGGTATTTCAGGTTGCGTATTTTATCGTCGGACAGCTTACCTCGTTCGGGCAGATCGACGCTTTGAAATATGCCTTCCGACTTTAATTTTTTCAAAGCCTCAATATCACCGTTTTTCACATTGTTGTAAAAAGAAAGCTCTGAATCATAGGTCGGGTGAGATAACCCAAGCTCACGCTGAACAAATCGCTGATATTCAAGCTCCTTTGATGTTACACCGCTCATATTTACACCTCAAATCTTATAATTTTACCGCATTTATTATACCACATATCCAAATGAAATGCTATACTAATATCAATGAAAATCATCGTGAACCCAAAATATTTATAGAAAGGAAACTTGCTATGAAAAAGCTTATTGGATTTCAGAAAGGCGTAAACCTCGGAGGCTGGCTCTCCCAGAACACATTTACACAGGAGCATCTTGACACCTTCATCACCGAAAAGGATATTGCCGTTATCAAGGAATGGGGCTGCGACCACCTCAGACTTCCCGTTGACTTTGAAAATATCGAGGAAGAGGACGGCTCTGTCAAGGAAAGCGGCTTCAACTACATCGAAACCTGTATCGGCTGGTGCAGAAAGTACGGTCTGAATATGGTTCTCGACCTTCACAAGACCTGCGGCTATATTTTCGACGATGCAGCTTACTCGGCAGGCTTTTTCGACAATAAGGAGCTTCAGGACAGATTTATCCAAACCTGGGACAGGCTTTCTTCCAGATTTGCAAAGGATTCCGACATTGTGATGTTTGAAATGCTCAACGAGGTCACCGATTTCGCAGTTGCAGACAAGTGGAACGAAATAGCACTTCGCTGCATAAAGACCATACGCAAAAACGCACCCACAGCCAAGATACTTTACGGCGGTGTTGGATACAGTGCGATCACAGCAGTAAAGCTCCTTGCAATGCCCACCGATGAAAATATCGTTTACAATATCCATTGCTACGAGCCCCTTATCTTCACCCATCAGACCGCTCAGTGGTGCGAGGGAATGCCCATTGATTTCCACATTGCATATCCCGATGATGTTGAAACCTATCAGAGAGAAATGAAGAAGATAAAGTCCGCCTGCTTCGGTGTATTTGCAGACGAGAGCAAAAAGGTCACCAAGCTGAATTCCGATTTCTTCGCAGAGCTTTTTGAGGAAGCTGTACGTGTTGCCGAGGAAAGAAATGTTTCCCTCTACTGCGGCGAATACGGCGTTATAGACCAGGCTCCCACCGCTGACACCTTACGCTGGTTCAAGGACATCAACACCGCATTTGAGAAGTACGGCATAGGCAGAGCGGCATGGTCATACAAGCAGATGGATTTCGGTCTTTCCGACGAACACTACAAGGAAATTATCACAGAACTCACCAAATATCTTTGATTTTCAAAATCCCCTACTTACATTAAAGCCTCTCTGCCCAAGGGAGGCTTTGGTGCTTTCAGCTTTTATTCTGCTTCATTTTCCGAAACTGCTTCGGCGTAATACCGTGACGTGCCTTAAAGCTTTTTATCATATGGCTGCAATCGGAAAAGCCCGTTTCCTGACTGATATATGTCAGGTCAAAATCGGTAAATGCAAGGAATTCCTCCACCTTGTAAATCCGCATATCCTCCATATATTCCTTGCAGGTCTTGCCGTAAACAGAGAGAAATTTTTTTGCAAAATATGAGTAGCTCATTCCGCAGATGTCCGCTATTTCCGTCACCTTTATGTTGCTTGACATATTGGCATCGATATATTCGGTAATGCTGTAAATATCGTATCTGCTGTCCTCTGCAAACGCCTCGCTGTCAACCTTGAAGCCTTGTTCCTGCCAGCAGCGAATTATCTCCGCCATCAGCTTATAAAGCTCGGAACGAATTACCAGATCGTAGCCGTATTTTTGCGAATTCATCTCCGAAATGCAATTTGAAAATATTTCAGACGCACCAATTTTCTTCACTTTGTCTGCGTCAAAGAATACGTTCATATTTTTCTTTTCGGCACAGCGGAAAATGCTCCTCAGTTTCGGAGAATAGGTCGAAGTGCCGTTCATTCGGTTTATATCAAATTTCAGCACCATATATCTTACGGGGCTGCCGTCAGCACTGTAAATGGAATGTACCGCCTTCGGGTGAAAAAGTATCATACAGCCCTCTGACAGCAGATGAACATTATTCCCCTCCCGCATTTCGGCAGTTCCCTCTGTCATGAAAATCATTTCCATAAAATAGTGCCAATGAGGTCTGACGGGAAAATATTCACTCTCCGACGAGAAATTGAAGCATTCTATGGGATTGTTAAGCAGGTCGCTTTCTTCAAAAAGGCTATTCATATGACAATTCCCCCAAGGATAGATTTTTACAATTTTTATATATCAATATTATAGCATATCCTTTCCGAAAATGCTATACTCTTTATAAACTTTTTTGAGAAACCGCAGAACAGCTTTGAAAGGAAGAAATAACTATGGTAAACGTTAAGGGCAGATGGGCACTCATTACAGGTGCAAGCAGAGGAATAGGCCGTCTTACCGCAAAATTTATGGCAGAACAGGGCTGCAATCTTGTCCTGCACAGCAGAACTATGGAGCATTCCGAAAAGATCGCAGAGGAAGTCAGAAGTCTTGGCGTTGAAGCATATGCCGTATGCGCAGAGCTTTCCGACCTTGACGCTGTACGGAAAATGCTTGAAACCATCGACGCTCTGGGTGTCCGCATTGACATCGTAATGAACAATGCAGGTCTGCAGATAGCATACAGAACAGATTATTACAGCACTCCCGTTTCCGATTACACCGAAAGCTTTAAGATAAACACCATAGCTCCCGCAATGATCTGCTATCACTTTATACCGAAAATGATCGAAGCGGGCTTCGGACGTATCCTCAACACCACAAGCGGCATTGCCCTTGAACCCGAACAGGCAGGATATTCCGCATCTAAGGCAGCCCTTGACAAGATCACTGTTGACCTTGGCTCTAAGGTGGAAGGCACCGATGTTATGATAAATCTCACCGATCCCGGCTGGTGCAGGACCGATCTGGGAGGACCTCACGCTCCCAATTCGCCTGAAAGTGCTATCCCCGGAATTGCAGTAGGCGCATTTGTTGACGATAAAAAGTCGGGCAGGAACCTAGCCGCTCAACACTTCACGGGTATGACCATCGAAGAAGCAGTCAAGAAAGCAGAAGCTGAATTTGACAGCCCCTATCAAAAATAACAACAGCAGCATAACTAAAAATGCTCCCCTTTTGCCGTAATTTCCGACAAAAGAGGAGCATTTTATTTTTGCTGAAAATTTACTCAGCCCTCGGCATTCTGCTTGAGAACGTTGGAAAATTCCAGAGCCTTTCCTACGTCACCTTCAACCGTAAGCTTCTTGGTGGTAAATGCCACAACGGGATCAAGCTTCTGAGTGATAAGCTTGATGAAGTTTTCGGGGCTGATAGTGATAGCGCAGTTTCTGTCAATGTACTCATAGGGCTCGATGTTGATCTTTCCATGAAGGAATTCAACGTAAAGAACGCCACCGTTTTCGCCTGTCAGATTTATCTGAACTGCGATAAAATAATCATAGGGCTGGGGCTTGACGGTCTTAGCCAGCTCACGGGTGGTTTCTAAGGTTTCGTTAAAGGTCATATGTATTCTCCTAATCCTTTTATTTCGGGAATGCACCCGATGTTACCGACTTATTTTATCATATTTAACTA
>JAEDOB010000119.1 GCA_016302225.1 Oscillospiraceae bacterium
ATTATTTTCTTGCAGCAGCTGTCAAGGTCGGGAAGTTTTTCTCCGTTATTTGTCAAATCGATAACGTCAGCTTCATAGGTCTGCATCTTTAACACCGCCTTTCCGATTTACTGACTATATTATATCACCTTTTTCCCGAAAAATCAAGAGGTTCTGTCTGTGTGTCAAAAAAATCAATTTTCACATAATCTCAAACAAATATACTTATGCAGAGGCGACCATCGGCCGTCCGCAGTGCCGCAGAAAGCCGAAAATACATCGTATCTGCGGGCGGGGAAATGGTCGTCACTACAAAAATTCGTTAGATATTGATTTCCACGCTTAAAATATTGCAATACTTGACAGTGTTTTTTTGACGTGTTATAATGAATTATATGTATTTTTATTATATCCATATCATAAAAACGGCGGCGGTAAAATCTTTCAGAGAAAAATAACATACACAAACAATATAAGCGAAATCACTAAGGAACTGCTGATTAAATCGACAATTTTACTTTTCTTGCTGCCTGAGTAATGTATCTGAATGGGTGTTCCCTAATACATTGATCAATAAACCCAAAAGCACAAAAGGTCAGTATAAATCACAATTAAGCATAAAAAAGCACTTGCATTATCATCGGAAATATGGTACACTTTATTCAATAAGGATAACTGCTGAAAAATCGGTTTATGGAGGAAACTGTATGAAAATGAAAACTTTATCAGCTGTCACTGCTCTGCTTCTTGCCGCATCGATGCTGGCAGGCTGCGGAAACAGCGGCAGCGCAAAAGACACTGCGGAAACATCGGCAGCCGAGCAAAGCGTATCGGAAACCGAAGCTGCTCCTGCGGAAAATGCCGTCCCCGACCATGAGGAGGCTATCAGGAAAATGACCTCACTTGATATGATAAGGGCAATGGGCAACGGTATCAATCTGGGAAACACCCTTGAAGCCTACAATCACAGCGGCTATGTGAACGGCGCAGATCCCGACGGCTTTGAAACGGGTTGGGGACAGCCCTATACCACCGCCGAAATGATTCAGGGCATGAAGGACGCAGGCTTTGACACCATAAGGCTGCCCGTTGCGTGGACAAACGGCATGAACTTTGAAACGGGCGACTACACCATTGACGAGCGTTTGATGAACCGTGTGGAAACAGTGGTAAACTATGCCCTTGATGCGGATATGTACGTTATCGTCAATGACCACTGGGACGGCGGCTGGTGGGGAATGTTCGGCGCCGAGGATATGGAAACCAGAGATAAGGCTTTGGAAATGTACAAGTCCATGTGGACGCAGATAGGCGAGAATTTCAAGGATTATTCCTACAAGCTTATTTTCGAATCCGCAAATGAGGAGCTTGGCGACCGTCTGAACGACAAGGACGTGACGGGTTCCGAGGGCGTTCTGAACAAGAATGAGTGCTACGAAACCGCCAATATGATAAACAGCGAGTTTGTAAAGCTTATCCGTTCCCAGGGCGGAAACAACGCAGACCGTTTCCTGCTTATTGCGGGATATAACACGGACATTTCCATGACCTGCGACGACCGTTTCAAAATGCCCGAGGATCCTGCGGACAGCAAGCTGCTGCTTTCGGTGCATTACTACACTCCCTGGGACTACTGCGGCACGGACAGCGTTGACCATTGGGGTTCTCCCACCGACCTTGAGGAGCAGAACGGTCTGTTCGAGAAGCTGAGCAAGTTCTCCGAACAGGGCTACGGCGTTGTTATCGGCGAATATGCGGTAATGAAGAAGGACGGCACCATCAAGCCCGATACAGACAAATTCTACGGAAATCTTCTTGACAACTGCGACCTTTACGATTTCTGCCCCGTGCTCTGGGACTGCAACAATTTCTATAAGAGATCGTCCAACACCACTTCCAACGAGGCTCTTGCAAAGCTGTTTTCGGAACGCAGATATGAAAACGAGAAGGACAAGGACGTTGAAACGGTCAAGTCAGAAGCAAAGGCGAGAATAGAAGAGTTAAGCACAAAAGCCGCCGAGGAACAGATGGCAGGCATTGAGCTACCCCCTTCCGACGATATGGCTATTGCGTGGATAATGTACAATTCGGGAGATTACGGCATTTCATACAGCGTCGGCGATGTGTACGACCCCACAGGCTGCACAACGGGCGTTAAGGCGCAGAATGTTCAGATAACAGGCGAGGGAACATACACCGTAAGCCTTGATTTCACCGAATGCGGCACGGCAAAGGGCACGGCGTTCTCCGCTCTGGGAATATCCAACGGCGAAGAGCTTTTCCCCGGATATACCTACACAATTGACGAGATACTCATAAACGGTGAGGCCTTTGAGATGGCGGGAAAGAGCTACACCTGCTCCGACGACGGAAAATGCAGCCGAGTTAATCTTTATAACGGCTGGGTGAAAAAGCTCCCCGGTGAGGCAAGAACGGCAGACGGCGATTTAGAGGGCTGCACCGCTCAAATAATGCCGCTGGGAGAAAAAACTCGTGTCAATACCATTTCCGTTACCTTTACGGCAAAGGCTCCCGATTGATGAAATAGGAAATTAGTATAACAAAAAGTGCGCTTCCCGTTTGAATTGGGGAGCGCACTTCGTTTTTGCCGAGGTGTCATTTTTCGGCTTCATACTCGCTTCTCAGCATTGAAAAATACAGCCTTCCCACGTAATCTCCGTTAAAGAAGAAATAATCCCGCAAAGTGCCCTCGTAGGTAAATCCGCACTTTTCTATGACACGCTTTGACGGCTTGTTTATTTCCTTTGTGCATATCTGTACCTTATGCAGATTCATTTTGTCAAAACCGTATTTGATAACTGCCTTGGTGGCTTCGGTGGCATAGCCCTTGCATTGGAAATTCGAGCCGATGCAGTACTCTATTTCCGCAAACCGGTTTTTGCTGTCCACAAGGAAAAAGGCTATCTGTCCGATACATTCGCCCGAAGCGTTTTCGATAATTGCCCAGCGATAGTAATCGGGCTTTTCGTAAGAGCCGATGTACTTGTCAAGCAGCTCCTTTACGGCTTCTTTTGTGGTGTAGACAGGTTCTGCGTACATTGACTGAATTTTTTCGTCGGCTATCCAGTATTTCAGCATGGCGTCATCGTCCGTGTAACGAAATCTGCGAAGTGTTAGCCGTTCTGTTTCGATAGTGTTTGTTCCGATGTGTGTAAGCATTTTAGTTCCTCCGTTTTTTAAAATAGTTTTTTTCAAGATACCATTCAGTAAAGCCCGAATTGCCCGTATCAATATCCTTTACCGCTTCCTTTTCCAATGCACGCCTTTCCGAAAAGCTGCCGTGATAATACTCTATCATTTCCGATATTTTTTTGCCGGAAATAAATAAAGGCAGCGGGCTGAAAATGTCCGAATATTTGCCTGCGGATTCCGTACAGCTTACCGAAAAGCAGCCCAAGGGCGTAAGCAGAGCATAGGAATATTCATCGTAATGGCTATCCATTCTGGTAATTGCCGATGACATAAAACGAGTTACCGTAAGGCAGACATTCTTTTCTTCATCATATACAGCCGTAAGCAGATTTAAGTTCTGGTAGGAGAAATAATCTCTCTTCGTGGGCTTTACCATATTGATTATGGCTTTGCGCTGTTTGTCGTTTAGAAGAATAATTTTCATACTTCATTCCTCATTGTAAAAGATACTTCAAATATTCTCAACCAGCCATTTGTCCGTAATTTCAATATCTTCCGCTGACATAAAGGGATGCTCGCTGTTTTCCGAAACGGTGAGTATTGCTCCGAATTTGTCCGCAAAATTTCGGATAGCTTCAATAGGCTGCAAACTATCCCTTCCGCCATAGAGAATGGCAGTGGGGAGCTCCCATCGTGTAATGGGGTGAGATAGGATATACCGATAATAATCCCATCTGAGGGTGTCTATCTCGGTGGGTATCTCGCCCTTTTCCTCCAGCTGCTTTTCGGTGACGTTTGACCAAAGCATCATATGCTTAACAAGCCATTCCATATCCAAAATGGGCGACTGAAACAGGCACTTTTCAAAGGGTCTTTCGGTATAGGCGTTAAGGGAAAAATATGCGCCCAGACTGCACGCAAAAAGCGCACAATTATCCCAATTTGCAAAGGCGCAGTCAGCAATTACGTTAAGGTCGTGTATGCCGTTCCACACATCGCATCGGTGGGCGGTGTCTGTGCGTTCGCCGTGTTCGGGAAGGTCAAAGCTGAGCGTCTGCCAGCCCTTTTCTTCCGCTATTTCCGCAAACCGTTCGGCATACTCCTTGCGGCTCATTTTTCCGTGGACGTGTATGTATATTTTCCGTGACGGCTTTCCCCACAAAATTGCGGGGATTCCGTCAATTATAAGCTTTTTTCTTTCTGTCATCGTTTTATTCCTCATCACCTGTGGGATTTACATGTACCATTATATGCTTTACCTTCGGGAAATTCTTTTCAATGTCGTCATGAACGGCTTCTGCTATGTTGTGGGCTTCACGGAGGGTATAGGAACCGTCCGCCAGAATTTCCAGGTCAACGTATATTTTATTGCCGAAAATACGTGTTTGCAGCAGGTCTACTCCACGGACATTCTCGTTTTCCATAACGCAGTCATATATCTGCCTTTCCGTTTCCTCGTCGCAGGAGCGGTCTATCATTTTGTCCATAGCGTCCTTGAAAATGTCAAACGCTGCCTTTACGATAAACAGGAAAATCACAAGGCTGGCAATGGAATCCATTATGGGGAAACCAAGCCTTGCGCCCTCGATACCTATAAGCGCACCTATTGAAGAGAGTGCGTCCGAGCGGTGGTGCCATGCGTCCGCCATTAATGCGCTCGAATCTATCTTCTTTGCATAGTGCCTTGTGTACCAGTACATGGATTCCTTGCTGACTATTGACACTATTGCAGCAATAAGCGCAAGAATTCCGGGGATCTGCAGCTCGCTGTAATTGCCGCTCAGAATATTCCTCAATGCGTCCGCACCTATGCCAAGACCTGTAATGAAAAGGACGACTGCAAGTATTATGGCAGCCACACATTCCATTCGCTCATGCCCGTAGGGGTGCTCCTTGTCGGGCTCCTTTGACGCCAGCTTAATGCCGATGATCACCACAAATGTACTGAACACATCTGACGCCGAATGAACAGCGTCGCTTATCATTGCCCCCGAATGGGCGATTATTCCCGCCAGCAGCTTGACAACGGAAAGTACTGCATTTCCCACTATGGTTATAAACGACACCCTGTTTGCCGTTGCCTGAAATTCAGCCTCCGTAACGATGTTTTCTCTTGTTGTTTCTTCGATTTTTTTCATGTCGGTCAACCTCCTGATATTTTACTCTGTGTCACCAAATATGTGGGGGTTTCCAAAAAAAAGTATAAAAAAACACCCACGAATCAGTAATAGCAACTACTGTCCCGTGGATGAAATATCCCACTGTCACTTTTGTGACCCGACTCCATGACGACATTGTCACGGTCTGCTCAGTTTGTACTGTAGATCAATATGCAGTGCAAAGAGTTTCTTGCATTATATCATATGTTTCGGGGCTTGTCAAGGTCAGCGGGAATTTTTTAGAAAAAACAGGTTAATTTTCTGAGAATAAAGTATTTACAAATTGTATCATAGTATAAAATGGCAACTTGGAGCTGCTGTCAGTCGGAGCCTTCCGCAGCGTCGGCGGCCTCCTTTAGCATTTTTTTGTATTCGTCTATGAGATGAGCGGGTCCGATTATCCTTGCTTTTGTGCCGAACTTGAATATCCACCCGAAAAAGGGCTGCGGCTGCTCCGTCTTTATCTTAACGACGGTTTCAAACTGATCGTCGCCGTGTGGATAAATGGGGACCTTCTTGCCAAATCGGTCGATAACTGCGTTGATAAGGTCATTGTCAAACCTCAGGCGGACGTCCTCCGAATCGCCGCTGAACATTGAAAAGGTGGAATTCAGATACTCGGAAAGGGAAAAATCCCGAGGCTTCTTTTCCGCAGGCTCATCAAGCACATGAATATCCGTCATACGGTCAACACGGAAATTTGTTATCCTGCCGTACTTTTCGTAATATCCCACCAAATAGTATTTTTCCTCGTTCCAACAAAGGGCATAGGGCGAACAGATGCGGACGCCTTCACGGAAATTCATCTTTTTCCGCAGGTCATAGTCGAACATCATAAAGGAGATCTTCTTTTTTTCCGAAATCGCCTTGTGAATGGTGTCCACGTTATAGTAGATCTTTTCGTTCATGGATTTGGGACGGTTTGCGATGTATACCTCCCTTTGAAGCTGCCTGCCCTCAAAGCTGCTGGTCAGGCGGCTTATCTTTTTCAGAAGCTCCGCAGACTTCTTTTCGGTAAGAAATTTCGCCGAAGATACGGCATTTGCAAGAAGGCTCAGCTCTGCCAGCTGAAAATCACGTCCCACAAGGCGGTAGCCCGAATTGCTGCCCCGTCCCGAAAGTATCTCAACGCCTGCTTCACGGAGAACGTTTACGTCCTCATAGATGGTCTTTCTGCTTGCAGATACGCCGTATGATTCCAGCCTTTCGGCAATGTCCGCCGAAGTCATGGCGTGCTCCTCGTCGGTGCCCTCAAACAGAATTTTGTAGAGATATAAAAGTGTCAGCTTCTGATTTCCTGTTCTTGTTCCGTCAGTCAATATGATCCCCTCCCGAATATTATGCTTGGAAAAATGCCGATCAATGGTAAATATGTCACTTAGGCAACAGAAAATAAAAATGTCGATCAATTCAGCAATTCTTTATATAATTCCATTATATCATCTCCAATGTCCCAAAGTACGGACAATGGAGAAAAATTTTCATTTTTGCCGAAAAAAGGGGCTTCTTCA
>JAEDOB010000120.1 GCA_016302225.1 Oscillospiraceae bacterium
AAAACCGCCCCGCAAATCTTCCGAAATGCGGGGCGATCAAAAAATATTCAGTCGGAAAAATTACAGCTTAATGATAACCTTGCCGCCTGTGGTGGGGTTGACTTCAACGGTATCCTTGCCGAATACGGTTACCTTGAAGGGCTTGTCGGTAGCTGTGTAGGTTACCTCAACGGTGTCGCCGCTGCGGGAAGCAGTCAGGTCGAATACCTTGTTTGCTTCGGTGTCATAGATAGAAGCGGAAGCAGACTTGCCGTCCTCCAGACCGTAGATAACGAACTCGGTGTTTGTGAGATAGTCATATTCAAAATTCTTCTCAAATGCACCGTATGCGATAATGCTGTTGGGCTTTGCAAGGCAGGGGAGAGAGAAGTAGTCGTACTTTTCGTTGTAGTACTTGCCGCCCTCGTAAACCTTTCCGCTGATGATGTCTGTCCACTGACCTGCGGGGAGATAATATTCAGCAGTGCCTTCCTCGTTGAAGATAGGAGCAACAAGCAGGTTGTCACCCAGCATATACTGTCTGTCAAGGAACAGGCAGGCGGGGTCGTCTGCATAGTCGATAACCATTGCTCTCATCATAGGAACGCCGACTTCGTGGGTCTTGATAGCCTGTGACCAGATATAAGGCATCAGGCGGCCTTTGAGCTTGGTGAAGAAGCGGAGAACGTCAACGCATTCGGTAGAACCGTCCTTGTCAAAGAGCCAGGGCACACGGTAAGAGGAGTTTCCGTGGAGTCTGGAATGTGTGGACAGCAGACCGAAAGCAGCCCATCTCTTGTAAATGTCTGCGGTTGCGGTTGCCTCGAAGCCTGACATATCGTGGCTGAAGAAGCCGAAGCCCGACAGACAGAGGGAAAGTCCTCCTCTGAGAGTTTCTGCCATAGAGGTGTACTCTGCGGAGCAGTCGCCACCCCAATGTACGGGGAACTTCTGACCGCCGACTGTTGCACTTCTTGCAAACAGGCAAGCCTTGTTCTCGCCATAGTATTCCTTGAGAACGTTAAATACGGTCTTATTGTAGAGATATGTATAGTAATTGTGCATTGCGATAGGATCGGAACCATCGTAATATGTAACGTTTGTTGGGATTCTCTCACCGAAGTCGGTCTTAAAGCAGTCAACGCCCATTTCGCAGAGTGCACGGAGCTTAGAAGCATACCACTCGCAAGCTGCGGGGTTGGTGAAGTCAACGATAGCCATGCCGGGCTGCCACATATCAGCCTGGAACACACTTCCGTCGGGGTTCTTGATGAAATAGCCGTTTGCCTTGCCCTCGTCAAACAGCTTGGAACGCTGTGCGATATAGGGATTTATCCAAACGCAGATCTCCAGACCCTTAGCCTTCAGACGCTTGAGCATTGCGGGAGGATCGGGGAACTGACGGGTGTCCCACTCAAAGTTACACCACTCGTATTCCTTCATCCAGAAGCAGTCAAAGTGGAATACCTGGAGGGGAATATCTCTCTCAGCCATACCGTCGATAAAGGAAGTAACGGTTTCCTCGTCATACTTGGTTGTGAAAGATGTAGTCAGCCACAGACCGAAGGTGTATGCGGGAGGAAGTGCGGGCTTGCCTGTAAGTGTTGTGTAGTTGGAAAGAACTTCTGTAAGGTTTTCGCCGCCGATAATGAAATATTCAAGGTGTTCGCCGGGAACGGTAAATGAAGCCTTGGAAACCGTGTCCGAAGCGATCTCAAAGGAAACCTTATCGGAGGAGTTTACGAGAATACCATAGCCCCTGGAGGACACATAGAAGGGGATAGACTTGTAGCTCTGGTCGCAGCATGTGCCGCCGTCGGAGTTCCACACCTCAACGTTCTGACCGTTCTTTACGAATGTGGTGAACTTCTCGCCGAAGCCGTAGATGCACTCGCCAACGGACAGTGTGAGCTGCTCTCTCAGATATGTGCTGCGTTCGTCAAGAGGATAGGACCAGAAGGTATCGTCCTGATGCTCGGCAAGTCTTGAGGAAACCTTGAACTTGCTTTCGTTGATAACGGTGGTTGCTCTCCAGCCGCCGCCTGTAAGCTTCTTTCCGTCGTAATAGTAAGCGATATTCCAGGAATACTTGTTGATAACAAGCTTTGTCTTGCCCGATACCATTACCATATTTTCGCCGTCGTCTGTGATCTCGGGGGTGTAGCCCTGATCCTCGTCAAGCTCGAACTTGGGAGCGTTGTCCAGAGCGCCCTTGTAGTGGTCGATAGTTACCTTGATAACGTCCTTTGCGGTAGATGAAAATGTAATGTCCAGGCAGGGACCGCCGAGGGTCATTCCTCGGTTCTGAATGTACTGAGCTGTTGCCCATACATTGATGGAATTTTTCGTTGTTTTGATCTCATAGGGCTGTGCGGTGTAATTTACCTCATAGCCTTTCTGATTGAGCCAGAAACCGTCTGCAAATTTCATTGCGTATCCTCCTAAATAATATATTGTGTAAACGATTACACCTTTCAACTTCTGCATAGGCATAATGCCTTGCGAACTGATTACATTATATAACATATTCCAAAACATTTCAAGGGGGTTTGCAAAATTTTATAATTTATACATAAAAATTTTGCGGTGGGGAGGATTAATATTCTTTTCTACGGAAGAAAAGAATAAATTGACAACATCATTTGTTATGTGTAGATGTCAAGTTATGTGCTAATGTAAAGAATTTTTCTATTGTTAAGAATGTTGGCGCAGTTGAGCTATTGACAAAGACTGAAAATTATGATAAGCTTGTGCTGGAAAAGAATTTATGCGTATAAATAAAATACAGAAAAACAAGAAGTAGTTCAGAATATGATACTTCAATACGCAAATTAATTCAATAACATGGTAAAAAAGGAGGGATGTTGGAGTGGGAAAAATTACTTTTTTAGACGGTTCTGTTGAAGAGCAAACTTCCGCTCTAAAGGAATTTTTTGGACTTTCTTCGGAACAATCATTTCAGGATTTAGAAGTTGAAGATGAAGATGAAGATAATGATACCGGAGAATAATAAAGCACCTTGCACAAAAGCAGGGTGCTTTATTTATTCGCAAAAATCCATCGAAGTGGGTTTCACCATAATTCAACTCTCAACACTTAACACTCAACATTTAAAAAAACAAGCATACAAGCCATACCCTCCGAATATACTTAATACCAAGAACAAACTGCGGACGAATCGTCCAGCGGATAAGGAGGAAAATATGGATCTGAAAACCAACAGAGAGATGATCTCTGACTGTGAAACTATTTTTAGCGGCGTTCAGGAGCAGTCGGCGGAGCTTGATTACACCTTGCCCGACTATTGCCCCGATATTTTCAGAATTGTAAAATGTATGGCGATACCGAGAATACTGTCCTACAACATCAGCGGCGAACGGCTTACCTACGAGCTTTCCGTTTGCGTTAGGGTGCTTTATTGCAGCGAGGAAAGTGAAGCGGTGCATTCCGCCGAACAGAAGCTTATTTACACCAAAACTGCCGATTTGGGGAAATGTCCGAAATCTCCCAAGGTCACGCTGAAACCGTCTGCGGATTACATAAACTGCCGTGCGGTCAACAAGAAGCGTCTGGACATCAGGGGAGCGGTTTCCGTGAAAATAACCGTGACGGACGAAGCGGGGTGTGATGTTATCAGCGATATTTTCGGAATGGGAGTTCAGACGAAAAAGCTGCCCGTTACATTCGTTTCGGACGTTATCAGAGGATCAAAGCACATTACCGTCAGCGAGGAATACGACCTGGGTATCTCCAAGCCGCCTATCGGGGACATACTTATGTGCGACGCTGCCGTTACGTCCACCGACTGCAAGGTCATTGCAAACAAGCTTATTGTCAAGGGCGAAGCGTCAATTGAGCTGCTTTACAGCTGTGTTAAGGACGGACTTTGCGGGCTGGAGGCTATGCAGTTCACTCAGCCCTTTTCGCAGATAATTGATATGGACGGTATTGACGAGCGTTACGAATGCAGTGCTGATGTAGCCGTTACCTGCTGTGATATGACGCCTGTCCCCGACAGCGAGGGAGAACCGAAGCTTGTCGGCTGTGAGCTGGGCTTGCTTATCTGCTGTGAAGCGGTAAAAACCTCGTCTGCGGAAATAGTCTGCGACGCATTTTCCACGATGTACTGCTGCGAGCCTGCAATGACAAATGTTAAGATAATGAGTGCGCCCGTGAAATTCTGCGACAGTCTTATGGTGAAAAAATCGCTGGATTACAAGAACGGCGAGCTGACGGGCGTGTGCGCTGCGTGGGGCAGACCGTCCCAGATTTCCGCAAAGGTCACGGAGGACGGAAAGCTGTCTGTAAGCGGCACGGTGACATTATCCGCACTTGTAACATCATCGGACGGAAAGACGGACATTATCGAGGAAGAAGCACCCTTTGAGCTTGTCAAGGAAAATGCGGCTCCCGATTCGGCTGCGGAGGTGTCCGCTTCGGTCATTTCCTGTTCGTTCAGTATGTCGTCATCGGGGAGCATTGAGGTGAAAGCGGAATTGAAAATCTGCGGCAGTATTTCCTCGGCAATATCCGCAAAGGCTGTCACGGACATTTCCGTAATTGAGGAAGAACCTGCGGAGCGTGACGGCGATTATGCTTTGAAGCTCTATTTTGCGGAGGACGGGGAGGACGTTTGGGAGATAGCCAAGCGTTACAAGACCTCTGTTTCTGCGGTAATGGAGGAAAACGATCTCGAAGATGAAACAGTCCACGGCGGAATGATTCTCATTCCCATCGTATAAAGCGGAGGTAACGGATATGAACAGCAGCGATATTTACAGGGACATTGCAGAGCGCACCAAGGGCGATATTTACATCGGGGTGGTAGGACCCGTCCGAACGGGAAAATCCAGCTTTATCAAGCGGTTTATGGAAACGCTTGTTATCCCGAACATTAAGGACGGATATTCAAGGGAACGGGCGGTCGATGAACTTCCTCAGTCGGCGGCGGGAAAGACAATTATGACTACCGAGCCGAAATTTATCCCCGAAGAAGCGGCTGAGATAAGCATCGGGGACAATGCAAAAATGCGTGTGCGAATGATAGACTGCGTTGGCTACATAGTTCCCAGCTCTATCGGATATATCGAAAATGAGCAGCCGAGAATGGTTATGACACCGTGGTTTGAAGAGGAAGTGCCGTTTAATATGGCGGCTGAGGTGGGGACGGCAAAGGTCATCAGGGAGCATTCCACCATAGGGCTGGTGGTGACCTCCGACGGCAGCATTTCCGATATTCCCAGAAAGGAATATGAGGAGTGCGAGGAGCGGGTAATCGGCGAGCTTTCCGAGATAAACAAGCCCTTTGTGGTGCTTTTAAACTGCGTTTATCCCCATTCCGAAGAAGCGTCTGCAATGGCGAAAAGCATGGAGAAAAAGTACGGCACAAGGGTAATTCCCGTGAACTGTCTTGACCTGAACGAGGAGGACATTACCGCCATAATCAGAGAGGTGCTTTTCTCGTTCCCGATTAAGGAAATTAATGTGAAAATGCCAAAGTGGATAACTGCGCTGCCAAAGGGTCATTGGCTGAAAAACGAGGTTTTCGGTGCGGTGAGAGAAGCTGCGTCGGGCATTCGTCAGGTGAGAGATGCACAGAATATCTCCGAAAAGCTGAAAGACTGCGAGCATTGCGCCCACACGGAAATCATCGGCATAGACCTTGGAAAGGGCAGTGCGTCCATCTGCGCAGAGCTGAAAAACGAGCTGTTTTACAAGGTGCTTTCGGAGGAAACGGGCATTGCAATTTCCGAGGAAAGCGACCTGCTGCCGCTTCTCACGGAGCTTGCGGAGATACGAAAGAAATACAGCCGAATGGAGGGTGCGCTTTCTCAGGTGGAGGCAACAGGCTACGGTATTGTTATGCCGTCCATTGACGAGCTGGAACTTGAAGAGCCTGAGATAGTTAAGCAGGGCGGACGGTACGGCGTTCGGCTGCGGGCTTCTGCGCCGTCTATCCATTTGATGAAAGCGAATATTGTAACAGAGGTCAGCCCCATAGTCGGTTCCGAGAAGCAGTCCCAGGAGCTGGTGGAGTATCTGATGAACGAATTTGAGGAGGACCCCAAGAAGATATGGGAGTCAAACATTTTCGGGAAATCCCTTCACGAGCTTGTCAACGAGGGACTTCACAACAAGCTGTATCATCTCCCTGCGGACGCAAGGATCAAGCTTCAGGAAACAATAGAGCGTATGATAAATGAGGGCTGCGGAGGGCTTATCTGCTTTATACTCTGATATTTCATTATAAAAAATCCGCCGATACTGTCCGCATATTTGGACAGTATCGGCGGATTAATGTTTTTATAAAAGCTTCATCTGATTGGGGTCGTCCTCGTCTTTCAGTATAGAACCTGCTGACGGAACGGATTTTACAACGTATTTTTTCATTGATTCAAGCTTTTCTTCGGGTATCTTTTCGGCACGGTCAACAGTTGCCTTTGCTTTCAGCGTTATGACCTGAACGCCCTGAGTATCTCTCGTGGATTTCGGGAGAATAAGTGCGGAGTCGAAAATTATTGCTCTGCTGTTTGTGGTATGAACGTAAATGCTGGAATTGTCACATTCGGGGATAATGCTTACAAGCGGGGATTTCGATGAATATGCGTTTGAAAGCTTCTTTCGGTTGGTCTTTGTTTCGTAAGCGGAAAGAGGAACCTTTGCAGCCTTGCCGTTTTCAAAGACCATCATGATATGTCCGCTGTAATCGGTGGTGATTATCATTCCCAGCAGGTTTTCGCCCTCGTCGAAGCCCAGCTTTGCGGGGACGTATTCGCCCAG
>JAEDOB010000121.1 GCA_016302225.1 Oscillospiraceae bacterium
AAAAAAGGAAATTTCCGCAGTATTTCCCGACGTTTTCACACAGCTTTCAAAAAAGTATGTTATACTACATATAATATAAACATAAAGAAAAGATAAGTTTTTCGGTCAGACTATTGACTTTATGGGTGGGATATTATAATATTTATGTAAACAAAGCCAAAGGGGGAACAGTCCTTTTATTATGACAAATACTTACGAACAAGCTGCTTTTCAGATAAAGCCGTCTGCGGAAGAAGCACGCAGCATTCGGAAAAGATACAGCTTTATTGCCCTGATGATGCTGCTTCACATTGCCATATACAACATTGTGCAGCGGGGAATGTTATTTGCTGCGGGTCTGGCAAACGGCGCAGAGGGCGGATTTACGGAGATAATGAAGGCGGGTTCACAGTTTGCGGGAGAGCACGATGCAGTATTCACGCCTGTGAGGATAGCTGTCATACTTCTTTCGGAGATGTTACCCGTTCTTATCGGCTGCAAATACCTGAAAATCGACCTTAAAGGGCTTTTTGGCATTTCGGAGTTTTCCGCAAAGGATCTGGGAACGTCGGTGGTGTTCGGTCTGGGGACACAGGCGGCGGCGTCCATGATAACTACGGTCATTGTGGTGGTGTATACCATAATTGCGGGAGAGCCTATGGAGCAGCCCATGTCCACAAGCATGAGCAGTACCTTCGGAACGGTCATTTACTGGCTGTATGCCTGCATTCTCGGTCCCATATGCGAAGAAATTTTTATGAGAGGCTTTCTGCTGTCGGCACTGAAAAAGTACGGGGATATGTTTGCGGCGGTGTTCAGCGGAATACTGTTCGGGCTGTTCCACGAAAATCTGTATCAGGCGTCCTATGCGATACCTATGGGGATTTTCCTGGCGGTTGTGGCAATAAAAACTAAGTCTATCGTTCCGACCATATTTATGCACATTGTCTGCAATACCACAAATATGGTCATGGTGCAGTGGATGATGAGCAAGCTCGGCACTAACGATACCTCAAAAATAATGAAGATAGTTATGTCGGGGGACACGGGCTATATGGCTCCGCTGGCAGTAAATCTGCTGTGGAGAGCGTGCTTTATCGGCGTGTTTATTGCAATGACTGTGGTAATGTTCGGCAGCCGTGGCAAGTGGCGTATCGGAAGAGCCACTCCTGCGGGCAAGGAACGCACCTGGAAGCTTATGCTTACGTCCTTCTGGCTGCCTGTGCTGCTGCTTATGGTGGGGATAGTTATTTATGATTTATTTTAAGCAGCTGCCGGTTTAGCGGACATTGCTGCCCGAGCAACGTATTTAGATGTTTTTTATGCAAAATAACGAGGTGATCTTATGTTCAAGAAAAATCTGAATAATATGAAGAAAAATCTTTGGCTGTCCTGCGTTTTGGGAATCGCTGCGGGTGCGCTGCTGATATTTTTCGCCGAAAAGTCCATGCTGTTTATCTGTATGACCTTCGGCATAATCTGCACGGTTTACGGGCTTGTGCGGCTTATTGCATGGTTTGCGAAAACTCACAGTTACAGCTCGGGCGACCTTGTGGGCGGCATAATCGGTCTGGCGGCGGGCTCTCTGCTGATGGTGCACCCGAAGTTCATCATCTCCATTATCCCTCTGATAATCGGAATTGTCATTACCATAGTCGGCATTAACAAAATAAAGGATACTATGGACATAAAAAACAGCGGTTATGCTCGCTGGGGGACGCTGATAGTTCCTGCGCTGCTGGTGCTGGGTCTGGGCGTTTTCATTGTGTTCAATCCCTTTGACGCTACCAAGCTGACTGTTCAGGTTATCGGCGCAACTCTCGTATTCAACGGCATTTCCGACCTGTGGACAATTAGCAGGGTAAATCACACCATTAAGACAGTTCACAACTATCAGACGGAAATTGAAACGACGGGCGAGGAAAAACGCTTTTAATAAAAAACGCCATAGCACTTACGACGCTTAACGTCACGGTGCTATGGCGTATTTTTATTTTGTGTGCATTTTATCAAAATCGGAAAGGGGGACGGGCTTGGAATAGTAGAAGCCTTGTGCAACGTCGCAGCCGCAGTTGTGGAGAAATTCCGCCTGCTCCTTGGTTTCGACGCCCTCTGCCACCAGGTCAAGTCCTATGTCCTTGGACATTGAAATAGTGTGGGAGATTATCTTCTTTCCGCGGTCGGAAAGCATAAATTCGCTGAAAAAGTCCCTGTCTATCTTGATAACGTCAAAGGGTGTGCTCTTTAGCATATTCAGGGAGGAATAGCCCGAGCCGAAATCGTCCATCAGCAGCATATAGCCACGGGATTTCAGTTTCTTTATCATTTCCTCGGTGCCTGCGTTTTCGGTGGTTTCGGTTATCTCGGTTTCTATGTATTTTTTGGGAATGTCATATTTTTCCACCAGACGGTCAAGGACGTTTATAAAATCCTCGTTTGCCAGATGAACTCTTGAAATATTTACCGAGATGGGCACAGGCTCTATGCCGCTGTCTATCCAGCCTCGGACAGTCCTGCACGCCTGTTCCCAGATATATTCGTCCAGCTTGATGATAAAGCCGTTCTGCTCGAAAACGGGGATAAATTCCATGGGGGAGATCATACCTTTTTCGGGGTGTATCCACCTTGCAAGGGCTTCTGCGCCGATTATTTCGCCTGTGGAGATGCTGCATTTGGGCTGGAGGAACATAACGAACTCGCCGTGTTCAAGGGCGTAGTGCATTCTGTCCTCGATATATTTGCGGGAAATAAGGCTGTTTTCCTGATTGTCGGAGTAGTAACCTACGTTGTTAAGGGCGTTCCCCTTGATGCTCTGCCTTGCCATTGCGGCTCTGTCGCCCATTTTCCGAAGGGGAAGTGTTTTATCGGAAACGATATGCACGCCGAATACAAATCGGTACTCAATGTCCTCGTAATGTCCCAGACGCTCCTCAATAAGCCCGATAAGGCGGTTAATGTCCGCAGCGGTGTCAAAGAGAAAGGCTATCATAAACACGTCCGCAGACAGTCTGAGATGGACCTGTTCATCTGTGCAGACGGTGTACAGACCATTGGTGATGAAATTCAGTATTTCCGTGCCCTTGTCCTCGCCGTATTTTGCGTTTATCAGCTTGAATTTCTCAATGTCGAACTGCATAAACGCAAGCTGTCTGCCGCTTGTATCGTTCAGCAGCTTTTGTACATTGCTTGCGAAAACCGACGGGTGCTTGTCGTTGGTGAAGCTGTCAACTATGGTTTTGGTGAGCAGCTCGGAGGAATTCATCAGGCGGATATGGCAGACGGTGTGGCTGACGTGCCTGCCGTCCTCGGTCTTGGCGATAAGGACGGTCATGGTCGCCCAGTGCCAGTCGGGTTCGCCCATATCGGACATATTTATTCTGAAATCTATATTGTAATGCTCGTCAAGACAGGGCTGCTCCTCGCCGCTTAACAGGTCGCCGCAGAAAGCGGAAACCAGCGGCAGGTCGACGGGGTGTATCTTCTCGCTGACGACAAGCTGAGATAGCGGATCTTTGTCCGTGTCGAAAAGTTTTTTGGAGAATTCGCAGGGGGTAATATCGAAGCTGCCGTCGGTAAGGTCAGCAGCAAAAGAGCACATTTCTGAGCTGTTAGACATAAAGCTGTGCATAGCCTGAGCCAATGTTATACCCATATCTGCCGCTCCTTTCAATAGTATCTTCTATAATTATGCACTATTTTCAACACATTGTCAAGGGCAAATTTGTATAAAATATCAGCAAGAAATATGATAACCTAATCAAAAAAATGCTGCGAAACCGTTTTAGTTGGGTATTGAGATGGGTGTGCCCCCCGCCGAAGGCGTGGGGGCACACCCATTGATCGGTAATTCCCTAAAAATCAGATGTTGTCAAGGTTAAGCGTTGCAACAGCATTCAGCGACTCGTCAGCACGTTTGCCCGCAAGATAGTCGTAGTAGCCCTGACAGGCTATCATTGCCCCGTTGTCGCCGCAGAGGGATAGTGGCGGAAGGTACAGCTTTGCGCCTATCTTTTTGCAGCCCTCTTCAAGGCGGCTGCGTATTTCCGAATTTGCCGAAACGCCGCCTGCTGCCGCAATGGTCTTGTATCCGAGAGATCTTGCGGCTTTTATGGTGGTGTCCGCAAGAATATCCGCAACGGTTTTCTGGAAGGACGCTGCCATGTCCGCCTTGTTTATCTCCTCGCCCTTCTGTTCGGCGTTGTGGACGGTATTTATGACCGCCGTTTTCAGTCCCGAAAAGGAAAAATCAAACTCGGAGCCTGCCGCCTTGGGGTGGGGAAGCTTGTATGCAAGGGGATCGCCCTCCTTGGAAAGCCTGTCTATCTGAACGCCGCCGGGGTAGGAAAGTCCCAGGACACGGGCGGTCTTGTCGAAGGCTTCACCTGCGGCATCGTCCCTTGTTCTGCCGATAACGTGGAATTTCGTGTAGCTTTCCACCTCGACTATATGGGAATGTCCGCCGCTTGCCACAAGGCAGAGATAGGGCGGTTCAAGGTCGGGGTGGGCGATATAGTTTGCGGCGATATGTCCCGCAATATGGTGGACGGGGATAAGCGGCTTGCCCGTACTCATAGCCAAACCTTTGGCAAAGCTGACGCCTACCAGCAGTGCGCCGATAAGCCCCGGGGCGTAGGTCACGGCGATGGCGTCAATGTCGTTCATGGTGCAGTTTGCCTCGGACAATGCCTGTTTTACCACGTCCAAAATGTTCTCGCAATGCCGTCTTGAGGCTATTTCGGGGACAACTCCGCCGTACCTTTTATGCTCCTCGATCTGCGTAGATACGATGCTTGAGAGGATCGTTCTTCCGTCCTCCGAGATGGCTGCGGCGGTTTCGTCGCAGGAGCTTTCTATTCCTAAAATTTTCACGTTAAACGTTCCTTTCGGTTGGTATTATCAGCAGGACTATTCTCCCGCCGAAGCTTTCGGTAATGGATCTTATATCGGTCTTATCGGTGAAAACGGTTGATTTTGAGTTGTTGTATCGGTTGAAGATCTCGGTTTTATTCCCCGAAATTCTGATGACCACAAAGTGCATATAAAGCTGCTTTTTGTCCTGATACAGCAGGATAACGGGCTGACCGTCCGAGAGAATTTTGTCGGCTTTTTTGGCACTTGCTGTGACGGCGCAGCTTATCCCCATAGCTTTCAGCACCCGTGCGATACCGAAGGCGTGTGCGCCCAGCTTTCCTTTTTTCATGAACGGAAGGGAGATAAGCGCGTATTTTTCCGTCAGGTGAAGTATTCTCGAAAAGGACGGTTTCCGACCCAGCAGCTGCATAAAATTGAAGGCTGCAATGGAGCCGCAGGTGTTATAGCCGCCCGAAAAATCCCCCAGAGCTGTCAGGGAGTAGGGCTCACGTCCCTGACCGTTTATGGGGACGGAAAATGCGGCTTTGTTGTCCGTTTCCACACGCCTGTTGCGGCGGTATTTTTTTGCGTTTTTCATAATGCGGCACGGCTTGGGGTGATGTCGAAGTATATGTAAAGTGCCTTTTCCACAAGCTCCTCCTCGACGCCGAAATGTTCCGCCAGCTGCCATAATTCGCTTTCGCCGCATCTCATCGCACTTTCCAGCTCGGTCTGCGGGATAAGCTTTTTCACTGCCCATTTATCCGCACGGTACTCGTATCTCGAACGCAGCTCCAGATAGGTGGGGGCGGTGTAGAAGGTGCCTGTTTCGCAGTGACCTATTTCGTGGGCGAGGGTGGTTTTCAGCTCCGCTTCGTCACGCATTTTCCTGTCGTCAACGGCAATTGCGCAGCGGTCGGAAAGGGGCACGGAAACCGCTTTTACGCTTTTCATGGGGAACATATCAATTTCTATTTTATGTAGATCTGCAAAATCATACAGCTCGGAAAGTTCCAATAAATATCAGCTCCTTTGTGACTGCTTGAATTTTATATAGCTAAGAACGTCGTTCAGTTCCTCCTCGGTCAGGTCGGCGGCGGCGTCGTTTATCTGCCGTTTCAGGGCAAACTGCACATTTTCGGGCAATGCCTCGGGAGCGGTGAGGCTGTCAACGGGTACCCCGAAAAATCCTGCGATAGATGCCAGCGCAGACAGGGAAAGGCTCTTTGACCTGCCGTTTTTCAGTTCGGTCAGGGAGCTTCGGGAAATTTTCAGCTCCTTGCACATTTGGGTAACATTGGTGCTGTTATCCTTGCAGAGCTTCTCTATTCTTTCGTACAATTCAGACATAAACGGTCGTTCTCCTTTGTGCGGTATTAACAAAGTTTCGGAATTCTGAAAAAATCTTTCGGAAAGCTCTTGACAATTTCGGAATTCTGAAATATAATAGGCTTACAGTTTCGGAATTCCGAAACATTGACAACCGATGCAGACGGTCAAAAGCCGTAAGCGTTGGATATTATCACTATTATATTACATTTTTCCGAATTTGTCAAGTTCGGAATTCCGTAGAAAATACAGGAGGTAAATTGTTATGAAGATCGAGAAAAAATCCCTTTGCGAATTCGGAGTTCGTGTAAAACATCGCCTTGTTGAGCTTAACAAGACCCAGCTGTGGCTTATCTCCGAAACGAAAAAGCTGCTCCCCAACCGCTACCTTGACTCGTCCTATCTGCACAAGCTGATGGTTGGCGAAGTGCGTTCCGACGAGGTTTGCGGCGCAATGCTGGAGGTACTTGATTCGGCGAATCCTTGTCCGGTGATCTCAATTGGTAAGCGATAATTCCTTGCGTTTTATTGTAGCACAAATGTTCTGA
>JAEDOB010000122.1 GCA_016302225.1 Oscillospiraceae bacterium
AGGAAAATATGCGGACATTCACGGGCTGTTCGGTGCCGTCAATGGCTTTGACGCTGGAGGGACTCGGCGTCCGGGCGATAGGCGTGAACTGTTCTCTCGGTCCCGACGAGCTTTATGCGGTAATGGAGGAGTTGTCCCGTTGGACGACACTTCCGCTGATATTCAAGCCCAATGCGGGACTGCCCGACCCTGTCACAAACAAGTACAACGTTTCTCCCGAGGAATTTGCCGAGAGTATGGTAAAAACCGTTCCTCTGGGAGTGAAAATATTCGGTGGCTGCTGCGGTACTACACCCGATTATATCAGGGCTACCGTAAACAAACTGTCCCATAAACGGTACACAAAGCAATCACCAAAGATACCTGCGGCGGTGTGCAGTGCGTCGGATACGGTGGTAATAGATCAGCCGAGAATTATCGGCGAAAGGATAAATCCCACGGGCAAGAAGCTGTTCAAGGCGGCTCTTTTGAAGGGCGACATCGACTATATTCTGGGACAGGCTATTGAGCAGATACACGCAGGTGCGGACATTCTCGATGTAAATGTGGGACTGCCCGGCGTTGACGAAAAGCAGATGATGGTGACCGCTGTCAAGGCGATTCAGGGCGTTACGGACGTGCCTTTGCAGCTGGATTCCACAATTCCCGAGGTCATGGAGGCGGCTTTGCGCTATTACAACGGAAAGCCTATTGTAAACTCGGTAAACGGCGAGGAAAAGTCCCTTTCTACGGTGCTTCCGCTGGTGAAGAAGTACGGTGCGGCGGTGGTCGGTCTTACGCTGGACGAAAACGGTATTCCAAAGACTGCCGACGAGCGGTTTGCTATTGCCGAGCGTATTTTGAACCGTGCGCTTGAATATGGTATTCGCCGTGAGGACGTGTTTATCGATTGCCTGACGCTGACCGCATCTGCCGAGCAGGAGGGCGTTATGGAAACGGTCAGGGCACTTCATCGGGTGAAAACCGAGCTTGGTCTGAAAACCGTGCTGGGCGTGTCAAACATTTCCTTCGGACTGCCAAACAGAGAGCTTGTAAACTGCAATTTCCTTGCAATGGCACTTTCTAACGGGCTTGACCTGCCCATTATCAACCCCAATGTTGCGTCAATGACGGGTGCTGTCAGGGCGTACAAGCTGCTGACGGCTATTGACAAGAATTCTGTGGAATTTATCGCTGCTTACGGCGGGGACAATTCGGCACCCAAGCCTGCGCAAACTGCGGTAAAATCGTCTGATATGACACTTGCCTATGCTATCGAAAACGGTCTGAAGGCGGAGGGCGCACGTATTACGGAGGAGCTTCTTGCCACTGTTGACAGTATGGAGATAGTCAATGAACAGCTTATTCCTGCACTTGACAGGGCGGGCGAGCAGTTTGAGAAGGGCAAGATCTTCCTTCCGCAGCTGATACTGTCCGCAAGCGTTGCACAGGCGGCGTTTGAGGTCATTCGCAGGAAGATGATAGAAAGCAATTCGTCCCCCGTCTGCAAGGGCAAGGTGGTTCTGGCGACGGTAAAGGGCGATATTCACGACATCGGCAAGAACATTGTCAAGGTGCTTCTGGAAAATTACGGATTTGAGGTCATAGACCTTGGCAAGGACGTGGAATATGAAGCGGTGCTGAATGCCGCTGTTGAGCATAAGGTGAAGCTGGTGGGACTGTCCGCACTTATGACCACCACGCTGAAATCTATGGAGGAAACCATCGCTCTGCTGAGGGCGAACAACGTTGACTGCAAGATAGTAGTCGGCGGTGCGGTTCTCACTGCCGATTACGCCGAAAAGATAGGCGCAGACTTCTATGCAAAGGACGCCAAGGAAACGGTGGATATTGCCAAGAAGGTTTATGGGGATTGATTTCTAATGTTAGATATAGATTTTGATGCCGATAGGTATTGTCCTGTCTACAATAAAGAAATTAATGGCTGCCTTTGTTATGAAACTATTTTTACTCTTTCGGGTTTTTTTAAGATTTCCTCGGTGCCTGAACTTTTGGAAATTGAGGACATAGAAAAAGCACGTATTATCTGCGATGAGTGTTCACACAGCGATTCGTTATAACAAAAAATCCCGCTTACAGTTCGTAAACTGAACCGTAAGCGGGACATTTTTGTCTTTACGAAAAAATTATTCTATGTAAACTCTTGCCATCTTCTGTTCCTTAACGGGACGGTCGCCGTAGGTTGTTTCGGTTGTTGCGATCTCGTCAACAACGTCCATTCCTTCAACTACCTTGCCGAATGCTGCATAGTCGCCGTCAAGGTGGGGAGCGTCTTGGTGCATGATGAAGAACTGAGAGCTTGCGCTGTCCTTGAACATAGATCTTGCCATGGAAATAACGCCTCTGGTGTGCTTGAGGTCGTTCTTTACGCCGTTTGAAGCGAACTCACCCTTGATCTTTTCATCGGAGCCGCCCATGCCCGTGCCCTCGGGGTCGCCGCCCTGTATCATAAAGCCTTCGATAACACGGTGGAAGATAAGCCCGTCATAGAAGCCGTTCTTTACCAGTCTTTCAAAGTTTGCAACGGTGATGGGAGCATACTCGGGGTAAAGCTCCAGCTTTATCTTCTTACCGTTTTCCATTTCGATTACTACCATTTTAAAACTTCCTTTCATAGCTGTTATTAGCAACAATATTAATATTATAGCATATCCGCAGCTGCTTTTCAATAGCTTTTGCGGATTTTTTATCTTTTGATGAAAACAAAAGTCATATTGTCAACTAATATAAACTTAAAATAAATAGAAACACTTAATAATATTAATAGTAATATATTTCTATTATCAAATAAAATAGAAATATAAGATATTTCAAATATGAAGCTAGCACTTCTATAAATATTAGTATAATTTTCCGAATAAAAACTCAGCCGCACAATGGTACGGCTGAGTGAAAAATATCACAGATTTTTAAGGTCAAAGGGAGTTTTCTGGTATACGCAGTAGTTGAGCCAGTTGGAGAACATAAGGTTTGCATGACATCTCCATGTGAACAGGGGCGGCTTGGTGGGGTCATTGTCGGGGAAGTAGTTGTAGGGAAGGTCGATTTTGTCGCCCTTGTCAAGGTCACGGAAATATTCGTTTGCCAGGGTCAGGCGGTCGTATTCCGAATGACCTGTGATGAAGAACTGTCTGCCGTGCTTTTCTGCGATAATATGTACGCCCGACATATCGGAGGAGGTGAGTATTTTCAGCATGGAAATTCGCTCGACGTCAAGGCGGCGAACCTCGGTGTGACGGGAGTGGGGAACGTAGAAAATCTCGTCAAAGCCCTTTAAAAGCGGGTGATCCTGAACCTCAATGCGGTGGGGGAACACGCCGAACATTTTGCTTTCGAGGTCGTGCTTGGGTATTCCGTAGTGGTAGTAAAGCCCCGCATATGCGCCCCAGCAGATGTGCATGGTGCAAAAAACGTTGGTGGTTGACCATTTCATTATTTCGCAAAGTTCCTGCCAGTAGTCAACATCTTCAAATTTGTACTGTTCCACGGGGGCACCCGTTATGATAAGTGCGTCAAAGCGTTCGTCCTTGATCTCGTCGAAGGTCTTGTAAAATTTGGTGAGATGTTCGATGGACGTATTTTTGGAACGGTGGGTGGCTGTCTGGACAAGCTCAATGTCAACCTGAAGGGGAGTGTTACTGAGAAGCCGCAGTATCTGCGTTTCCGTTTCGATTTTTTTGGGCATAAGGTTCAGAATGGCAACTCTCAGGGGGCGAATGTCCTGGTGTGATGCCACGTCGTCTTTCATTACAAATATATTTTCATTTTGAAGCGTTGTGAACGCAGGAAGTGTGTTGGCAATTTTTATAGGCATTACGAAGCCTCCTTTTCAGCAGTACATTCCATTATATCACACTTTTATTTAAAAATCAATTGACAGGATATTATATTTTGAATTTCGGGGAATTTTGTCTATCTGCGAAAAAATTTCCGAAAAAAATCGAAAAACCTCTTGACAAACACGATTTTATGTGTTATGCTAATGACAATATCTCAAATGCTTTGACAGGAAAAAAGATTTCCATCGCATTTTCAGAAAGCTGTCGGGTGATGCAAGGCAGTATTGTGCGGAAATCATAACTCGTCCTCGAGCTGCTGCGCCGAAAGGTATTTTACCGATTAAGCGTGACCGGTTGCTCCCGTTACAGAGCAGCGCATTGTTAGATGCGTATAAGGTGCGGATTTTTTGTCCGAACAAGAGTGGTACCGTGGAAGTATTTGATTTATCGCTTTCATCTCTTTACTAGTGGGAGATGAGGGCTTTTTTGTTTTCCGAAAAAATATTTCAACGAAAGGAACGAATTACCATGGAAGCTTACAAGCACTACAAAAGACGTTATTTTATGCCCCCCGAGAGATGCCTTGACTGGGCTGAAAAGGAGTATATCGACCACGCTCCCGACTGGTGCAGCGTTGACCTGCGTGACGGAAATCAGGCACTTATTATCCCGATGAGTTTGGACGAAAAGCTGGAGTTTTTCAAGCATTTGGTAAAGATAGGCTTCAAGGAGATCGAGGTTGGTTTCCCCGCTGCGTCCGAAACGGAATATGAGTTCTGCCGTGCGCTGATCGAGCAGAAGCTTATCCCCGATGATGTTACCATTCAGGTGCTGACACAGTCCAGAGAGCATATCATCGCCAAGACCTTTGAAGCACTCAAGGGCTGCAAGAACGCTGTTGTGCATCTCTATAACTCCACCTCCGTTGCACAGAGAGAACAGGTTTTCAGAAAGTCCAAGGAGGAGATCATCGAGATAGCTAAGTTCGGCGCAAATCTTCTGAACGAGTACAAGGCAAAGACCGAGGGCAACTTCCGTTTTGAATATTCCCCCGAAAGCTTTACGGGAACAGAGCCTGAGTTCTCGCTGGAAATATGTAATGCTGTTATCGACATCTGGAAGCCTACCCCCGATAACAAGGTCATCATCAATCTGCCTGTTACCGTTGCGGAGAGTATGTCCCACGTTTACGCTTCTCAGGTGGAATATATGTGCAAGCATCTCCATGACCGTGAGAATGTGGTAGTTTCCCTTCACCCCCATAACGACAGGGGCTGCGGCGTTGCGGATTCCGAGCTGGGCTTGCTGGCGGGTGCCGACCGTATCGAGGGAACACTTTTCGGAAACGGCGAGAGAACGGGAAATGTTGACATTGTGACGCTTGCTATGAATATGGTTTCCCACGGCGTTGACCCCAAGCTGGATTTCTCAAATCTCCCCGAAACCGTTGAGCTGTACGAGCGTCTGACACGTATGCACGTTTACGAGAGATCGCCTTACAGCGGTGCGCTGGTGTTTGCGGCATTCAGCGGCTCTCATCAGGACGCTATTGCAAAGGGAATGAAGTGGAGAGAGGAAAAGAACCCCGAGTTCTGGACTGTTCCTTATCTCGCTATCGACCCCCACGACATCGGCAGAGAGTACGAGGGCGACGTTATCAGAATCAACAGTCAGTCGGGCAAGGGCGGTATCGGCTATCTTCTCCAGCAGAAGTTCGGCTTTGACCTGCCCAAGAAGATGAGAGAGGACTTCGGATATGCGGTAAAGAGCGTTTCCGACCACGCCCACAAGGAGCTTATGCCCGATGAAATTCTTGAGATATTCAAGGAGAGATATGTAAATATTACCACAAAGATAAAGCCCGTTGAGATACATTTTGCTCAGAAGGACGGCATTACTGCGACTGTTACCGTTACCTACAACGGCGGTGAGCCGCAGACCTTTACGGGTATCGGAAACGGCCGTCTGGACGCTGTTTCCAATGCTATCAAGGCAGGTCTGGGACTGGATTTTGCTCTCAGCACATATCAGGAGCACGCTCTTGAAACCACTACCAAGTCCAAGGCGGTCGCATATGTGGGCATCGAAAGCTCCGACGGAAAGACCTACTGGGGCGCAGGTATTCACACGGATATTATCGACAGCTCCGTTTCGGCTTTGATTGCGGCTGTAAATAATTCTTTGGCATAAATTGTATAGTGCAATATATCAAAATACCGCATATGGTATCTCGAAATTCAGAGATACCATATGCGGTATTGTTTTATATTGATATAATATCAAAGCTTCTCAAAATCGGAAGCGGGGTGCTTGCAGATGGGACAGGTGAAATCTGCGGGAAGCTCTTCGCCCTCGTAGATATATCCGCATATCTTGCACACCCAGCCCTTTGAAGCGGCGGGCTTCTTCTTCGGCTTGATATGGGAGTGATAGTAGCTGTATGTTGCGGAATTTACATCGGACAGGTTCTGCTTTTCGATAACTTCTCCGATAAACAGGGTGTGAGAGCCCAGGTCGATCTTCTGAGTAACAGCAGCTTCGATATAGGCATTTGCGGTGGATTTAAGATAGGGCAGACCGTCCTCTGTCCAGCCGAACTCCATTCCCTCGGTGGGGAAGAACTTCTGAGTATCTCTGCCGCTGGCAAATCCAAAGTGCTTGAACACGCTGAACGGTGTTTCCTCGGACAGTACGGAAACGCAGAATTTCCCCGAAGAAGCCACCATATCGTGGGTAAGCCCCGACTTATTGACCGAAACGGAAATCATCTCGGGCTTTGATGCCACCTGGCAGGCTGTGTTGATGATGCAGCCGTTTACCTTGTCGCCGTCGTTGGCGGAAAGGACGTACAGACCATAGCTTAACTTGTTGATAGGATCCATAGTTATCAAGCTCCTTTT
>JAEDOB010000123.1 GCA_016302225.1 Oscillospiraceae bacterium
TGCGGCTGACATTTTCGTAACAGCGTTTTCTGTCCATACAGCCGATGTAACAGCATTCGTTGCAGAGAAACTCGGTTTTGTCCTTTTGTGCTTCGGACAGCCTGTCCAGATCGTCAAAGCGTTTATTCAGCCGAAAATCCGGGACCACATACAGAAAATCATCACGTTTTGTTTCGTCGGAAAAATCTTGAAAATCCGTCAGAACTTTGGTAGTCGATGAAACAAAATAAAACTCGGGATAATTTGCTTTCAGATATTCAAGAAGCAGCTCCGAACAGATAATAACACCGTTTTTGACACCGCTTTTTTCACTGAACATTTTGCAGAGGGCATTGCATTTTCTGTCGGAAAGATGCTCCTCTTTCAGCAGTGAATTGCTGAATGTCAGACGGGAAGAGATGTTATATTCCCGCATAAGGGCAAGTACTTCTCGGGGTTCGCCGTAACCAAATCCCACACGTCCGCCGCCCCAGATACAATCGGACGGTGCGCCGTAAATCGAGCCTATGTCACACCATTCGTAAAAGTACTCCCTGTGTTCACGGAAAAGCGGCAGAAATACCTTGTACAGCTCATAAAACTCAAACAGACCGGGAAGGTGATAATATGCCGTGCTTTTGGACGATTTAATCATATTTTTGGCGTTACCTCATTATAATTCATCCTGATGCGAAACCTGCTTCTGACCGCATACAACAGTAAGATTGCCGTTTCTGCATCGTATTTCGTCGATCATTTTTTTCACGCTGCTGTCCTCTTTTAGGATTATTTCGTATTTAAGCTCGTAAAGGCTGCCCATATTAGTTGTTTTGGACGAAATAAGACGGTATGACGAGGTATAGCCGCTTAAAATATCATCAAAGGCATTTTCAAAATCCATATCCTCGGGGACGGTAATTTTCAGCTCGGACGCTGCCTGCGGCGATTCACCGAATTTTATTGCAGTCAGTATCAGCATTATAAGGCAGACAAATCCCGTAACGGCAAATGCAAACACAAGCTGTCCCATACCTGTTGCGATACCCGCTGTCATGGCAAGGAAGAGTGCGCCTATCTCCCGTGAGGTCCCGGGTACGGAACGAAATCTTACAAGGCTGAATGCACCCATTACCGCAACGCCCGTTCCCACATTTCCGTTTACAAGCATTATTACCGCCTGAACGATAACGGGCAGCATTACCAGCGTGCATACAAAGCTTTTGCTGTATTTGCTTTTGAACATATAGCAGAGTGCGATAATCAGACCAAGCACAGCCGAAGAGCCTGTGCATAACAAAAGCTCCGAAACGTTGATCTGACCGAACGTCAGCATATCGGTGAACATAATTTAAATTCTCCTTTTAATTCTTTTATGTAAAACTGTCCGTATTTTGAAAAGGATACGGGATAGAGTTTTAGCTGTGAAAGTGCCGAGGATAACCACAGGGGCATAGCGTTTGGTATCTTTATTTCCATCAGGACGCTGCCGTTTGAAAGCAGCTCAATGCCGTGATCTCCCGCTCTCAGATCAAGCTCGTCACGTCGGCAGCGTATTTTAAAGTCAAAGGTCATACGAAGGCTTGTTTCATCAATTCCCGTCATTGCGATACGGTCATAGGCAATAAATATTTTCGGATATGCGCTGTAATAGCTGCGGAAATATTCTATCTCCCTGAATATCTGACTGTCTGCGGGGAACCTGCCGCTTTGAATGCAGCTTTCCGCTGCGGAAAGTGTGAGAGCCTGTCTGCGCTTGTAGACAATGCCCTTGTATTTCTTTTTCAGCTCCAGAAAAACCTCATGGTCATCACTTTTCGGAACGCCGTAGCTTCTCAGCCGAAGCTTTTCCTTGTAAAGCGGCTTTTCGATAGAATTGCGTATCAGACGGTCATCGTCCGTGTCGAAATAAATGCTGCATATGGTGTGCATACCGAATTTATCCTCGGTCATATATGGAGAAATAAGCTCCCGAAGTTTGTCATACTGCTGCATGGTCAGCATATATTTCTGTTCTTTTCGCCTGAATGTTGACTGATAGTCCGTATCTGTTCACCGCCCGATTTTACAGATTTTTTACATTGTACCATAATAGTTAAATACTGTCAAGATAAATATAATTTTTTTCGGATATTTCGGAATAACGCCTTTACAAATCATAGCAGCAGATGTATAATTAGGATAATGAGAATTTTTTGAAAGGCGGTAAACCATGAGATCAACAAAGATTTACGCCGGGATAATATCCGCACTGATTGCTGCGGGCATACTTTCGGGCTGTACCGACAAAAATGACATTTCCCAAACGGAGGTCAATACATCGGCTGCCTCGGATACTGTTTCGGAAAACAGTGCTTCGGAGGAAATTTCTTTCAGCCATAAAAGCGGATTTTACAAGGATAATTTTCGGTTAGAGATAACTTGTCCCGACCCGAAGGCGAAAATATACTATACTGCCGACGGAAGTGTTCCGAGTGAAGCTAGCACTCTGTACAGTGAACCCATAGCCCTCAAAAACAGGAGCAGCGAGCCAAATGTGCTGAGTGCAAAGACGGGAATAAGCGTCGGAGAAAATTACACACCCCGTGAAAAGGTCACTAAGGCAAATGTTATACGGGCAGTGGCAGTGCACGAGGACGGCAGCACAAGTGATGTTCTGAACGGCACATTCTTTGTGGGGATTGACCGTGAAAAGGAATACGAAAATGTGCCTGTTATCTCAATTTTGACAGACAGCGGAAATCTTTTTGATTACGAAACGGGCATCTATGTTATGGGTGCGACCTATGACAAATGGATAGCCGAGGACGAGAACAACAAGCGTCTTGAAGGCTGGCAGTCGCAGGGAAACTATACCAACAGGGGCAGAGAATGGGAGCGTCCCGTGTCTGTTGAATTTATTGCGTCGGACGGCAGCGTTGGATTTTCGCAGGATATGGGTGTCAGGATAATGGGAGCGGCTTCAAGAAATGCCCCCCAGAAGAGTATGCGTTTTATTGCACGTGAGGAATACGGCAGCAAGTCGGTAAGGTATGAGATAATTCCCGATAACCTTCGTTCCGACGGGGAGGGAAAGGTGGAAAAGTACAAATCCTTCCTGCTCAGAAACGGCGGCAACGACTGCGATTTTGCCAAGATACGTGACCCGCTGTTACAGGAGTGTGTAAGTGCCAGACGGTTTGACACCCAGCAGTTTACGCCCTGTGTTGCATTCATAAACGGCGAATATTGGGGAATGTACACCATTGCAGAGGATTACAGCGACAACTACATTGAAAATAACTACGGCATTGACAATAAGAATGTTATAATGATAAAATGCGGTGAAGTTGAGGAGGGGGAGGAAGGCGACATTTCATATTACAACGAAATGTTTGATTTCATTGCACAAAATGATATGTCCGTCCCCGAAAATTACGAAAAAGCCTGCGAAATGCTTGATATGGGCAGCTATATTGATTATGCGGCATTTAATCTTTACATCTATAACGAGGACAGCTTTTTAAAGGACAATAACTGGCGTATGTGGCGTGTAAAAGCTCCCGACGAGAATATTGCCGCCGCAGACGGAAAATGGCGCATGATGGTTTACGATACGGATTTTTCCTCGGGAATTTACAGCGGCGGTTCAAATTATAATCAAAATAACATATCAGATTATCTCAGACCCAAAAGTTCGGACGGCAATTATGTTCCCGAAACCGATGAAAACGGTGAGATAATTCGTGACCCGTCGGATATGTTCCGTGCACTTTATGCAAATGAGGACTTTAAAAAAGAACTTGTGCTTACATTGTGCGATATGAGAAACTACGATTTTCTTCCGACGGACGTTCTTGAAAGAATAAATGAGCTTTACGAGGTTTACGGCAAGCTTGTGCCGCCGACATTTGAGCGATTTGGTCCCGAATGGGTAACATATGACCCCAAAGGTCATTATGAGCAGCAGGTAAACGGTCTTGCCGTGTTTATTGACGGCAGATACAGCGGTATGCCAAGGGTAATTGAAAAAGCCTTCAGACTCAGCGAATGCGTAAATGCCGAGATCTCCTGTTCTGACAGCGCAAAGGGAACGGTCAGAATAAATAATACTGTTCTTGACCTTGATGAAGCCGTTTCGGGAAAATATTTTACCGAATATCCCGTGACCGTTACCGCATTGCCCAAGGACAGCAGCCGCTTTAAGGAATGGGTCGTAACAGGCTGTGAAATATCCGACCCTACATCTCCTTCTGCCGAAATAAGCTTTTCGGGAGAGTTTACCGTTCGGGCGGTATTTGAATAATTCAGATATACGTTACATTAAAAAATGCACAAAAGGTCAGTAAATCGGACTTCATAGGGTATTGTTAATTGGGGGATAATAGGCTATAATTATTGTACGTGCATAATTGACAAGGCGTTAATAACGCAAATGCTCAGTTTCCCCAAAAGCGCAATAAACCATTTTTCGGGAAAAGCAAGAAAGGCGGCAAATATTATGAATCCATATCTTCCCAACTGCGAGTATATCCCCGACGGAGAGCCGAGAGTTTTCGGTGACAGGGTATATATTTACGGCTCACACGACAGGTCGGGCTCTGACAGCTTCTGCGATTTTGTTTTAAAATGCTGGAGTGCACCCGTAAACGACCTTACCAAATGGGTCTGCCACGGCGATATTTTTCACACTAAAGCGGACAGAGATCACCCTTCCGATATTGACTGGAACGGCGATAATACTTACCTTTTTGCTCCCGATGTTGTACAGGGTACCGACGGAAAATATTATCTTTACGCTTACATTGTAAATGCAAAGGGCTGTGTTGCCGTCAGCGACAAGCCCGAGGGACCCTTCAAGCTTGTTTCCAAATACAAGTACACCATTCCCGACGAGGTCTGCTGCAACGGCTGGTTTATTGACCCGGGAGTGCTTGTTGACGACGACGGCAGGACATATATCTACTGCGGATTTGAGCGTTCCTTCCTTGCTGAAATAAACAGCGAAAATATGTATGAGGTCATTGACGGCAGCTGCATTGAGCATTTTATTCCCTGCGTCGAAACGGCAGAAGGCGGGTTTACGGAAAAGGAGTCGCTTTTCTATGAGGCATGCTCGCCCCGAAAAATTAACGGCATCTACTATATGATCTATTCACCGAAGCAGGGCAGCCGTCTTGCGTATGCCACCTCGGACAGTCCCACCGGACCGTACACCTATCGGGGATATATTGTTGACAACGGCGTCGATTATCCGGGCGGAAACAATCACGGCTCTGTTGCCTGCATAAACGGTCAGTGGTACATTTTCTATCACCGCATGACAAACGGCACAATTATGTCAAGGCGGGGCTGCGTTGAAAAGATCGAGATACTTCCCGACGGAACTATCCCGACCGTTGAAATGACCTCTCTCGGCTTTGAGGACAGCCTTAATCCTTATGAGATAACACCTGCGGACATTGCCTGCGTTCTGAAAGGAAGCGCATTTATAACCGAAAGAAATGTGTTTGACAGGGCAATAATAAATATTTGTGACGGCGATGTTATCGGCTATAAATACTTTGATTTCGGAGAGGACAATTCCAGCAAAACTATGGAATTTGCCGCAAAAATAAAGGGAATGGGCTGCGGCTGTCATATGCACATTTTTGCGGACGATGAAGAGATCGGCGTTTGTGACATCGGTCAGGACGGCGGAATTGTAAAAGCAATTGTAAAAGCCGTTACGGGCAGACACGCCGTGTATTTCAAAATATCCACCGATTACAGCGGCTGGACAGCGGATTATTTCAAGGGCAGGAGCCTATTTGAGCTTTCCGAATTTGTGTTTATGAAGTAAGGCAGGCAGTATGATATAATTGGTTTATCAAAAAATATCGGAGTGATGCTAATGAAGCTCGGTACTATCGGATACAATTACAGCCATGATTCGGAGTTTGTTATGGACAGGCCAAACGGTCCCGGAAGCTGGCTTATGCTTGTTGTCAAGACGCCTGCGCTGTTTGAGCTTATGGGTAAAAAGCATTCTGTCAGAGAAAATTCCCTGGTGATAATTTCACCCGATACGCCCTGCCGATACCGTGCGGCGGGAGATACATATACCGACGACTGGATATATTTCAGTGCCGATGAAGCGGCTGTGGGGCGGTTTGATGAGCTTGACATTCCCATAAACGAGCCTGTGTATCTGGGAGATGCCGAGGCGATCTCGCATATTATTCATATACTTGCTTATGAGCATTACAGCGCAGAGCCGTTTCATTCCGAGATCGAAGAGCATTACACGGAGATACTGCTTCTTACAATAAGCAGGGTGATTCGTTCGGGTGCACATATATCCTCGAAAATGTTCATAGAGAAAAATCACCGTATGACACAGCTGAGGACTGTTATCCACACCGAGCCCGAAAGGGTAATGAGCATTGACGATATGGCGGCATCTGTAAATATGAGCCGTTCGGGATTTCAACATCTGTACAAGAAAATGTTCGGGGTAAGTGTGATAAATGATGTCATTAGCGGGAGAGTGGAGCGGGCAAAGCGGCTGCTTTCCTCCACCGACCTGACTGTGGCGGAAATTGCCTTAAAATGCGGCTACTCCACCGAATACAATTTCATGCGTCAGTTTAAAAGCAGAACGGGAAAAACTCCCACGGGATACCGTAAGCAGATATGACATAATCTATCTCACTCTCCGAGAGAAAAAGGCTATT
>JAEDOB010000124.1 GCA_016302225.1 Oscillospiraceae bacterium
AAACGGTCTGAATGACCACACAGGAACATATCTTGAAAACCATGACCTTTATCAGATGGCATACAACTTCATTTTCTCTCAGGAGTTCATAGATATGAACCTTTCCGATGAGGACTTTGTTGATACTATGTACCGTACCTTCTTCGACAGGGAAGGCGACCCCGACGGAAGAGCGGACTGGCTGGGCAGAATGAAGAGCGGTATGTCCCGTGAGCAGGTTCTGGCGGGCTTTGTGGGTTCGCAGGAATGTGCCGAGCTTGTTGCAAGGTTTGGTATCTGATTTATTGACAGTTAAGCAGAATCTAAAGTAAATGTCACATATTTCTACCCGTCAAAGGCGGGTAGAAATATAAACATAACTTAAATTGCGCTGAAAGTAAAATTATTTTTGTCGTTTACCATAAATAAGCCAAAATAAAAATCAGGGCGGACACTTTGTTGCATTTTATTGACTTTTGATAAAACAAACTGTGACTTTTACTATAAAAGTTATAATTCTATTGACATATTAAGTGAAAAATGTTATAATTATGTTCACGTACTGAGCCGCTTGTAAATGCAAGAAAACATAGACAAATTATCCAAACAGGCGTATTTTCGACCTTGCTCGGCTGACAAAGCCATTAGGTGCCGATGTTCCTCTCGGGGAGCATATTCGTAACTATAATGAAATATCACAGGAGGTTTTTTGCAATGTCAACATCAAAGAAAAGAAATCTGAACAAGAAGCTTGTCGGGTGTTTTTGCATTGCGGCGATTGCGGCGAATTCGGCGGCAGCACAGGTGAGCGTAATTGCGCCTGTCAGAGCGTCGGCTGCGGTATCGTCTACCGAGGAATATACCGGCGTTATCGACCTGAGTCAGCTGTTAAATTACAAGAACGGTACAACTGCCTGCCCTGCGGGTGTCACTGCAAGCTATGGAAAAGATGGTATTGGCAATGATTTTACACAAGTAATAGAGCTGACTATCCTCCAAGACGGTACATATAAGCTTATAGGCAGCAACTATATAAACAATTGCTATGTTGACGTGAAGATAATCGCTGCGGAAAACCGCACTGTCAATATAGTCTGCGATGATGCTTTTATCAAGAATGATGAGGGCAGTTCGGGCTATGATTCGGGAGCCTATTCAAACAGTGACCAAGGTAAAGGTTATTACAATAGCTATGTAGTTCCTTTTCTTGCCGAAAAACACGCACTGCTCAATATTTCCGGAAAGCTTTATGTTGATACCTTTGCGGTATATGACGGTACGGGTGGGCAGAATTTTCTTACAGAGAAGCATGAAACCGGAACATCGCTGCTTGCAGCGAAGCATGGCGGAACAGTAAATTGCAGCAGCTTTAACGTGTTTTATGATGAATACTATGATTACCAATATGAACCCGGTCCCGGATTTTACTCAACAGACTGTAACTACGCTCTTTCCGGTTACACCTACGATATGAAGAAATATATCAAAGGCTATGACTGCCTGAAAGCTTCAAACGGTGATGTTTCCGCTGTTACCGGACAAAATAGTATCTATCTCCGCTCCTCACACGAATTCGGCAATGACACCGAATGTGATAACTGCGGATATACATACTACATAGTCACCCTGGACAAAAAAGACGGCAGCGAACCCGTGACCGTTAATGTAGATTCGGGCGAAGTATTCTCCGAACCCACCGCACCCACAAGAGAAAACTGCATCTTCGGCGGCTGGTACACCGATGAAACCTTTGAAACATCCTATGATTTCACCGCACCCGTTACGGGAAATATTACCCTTTATGCAAAGTGGACTGCTGTTGCAGTTGACAAAATTTCCGTAAAAACGTCCCCCACAAAGACCAAATATATTGTGGGCGAAAGCTTTGACCCCACAGGACTTGTTCTGACAGTTACCTACAACAGCGGCAAAACGGAGGATATTACATACAGCAAGGATAATGCGGCAGATTTCACTGTAACTCCGAGCGGTGCGCTGTCCGAGAGCGATACTTCCGTAACCGTGGGCTACGGCGGAAAGACTGTTGCCTTTGATGTTACCGTTGAAAAGGGCAGCGTTGAGATTAAGCCGTCCGACGATAATTTCGGCGGTGCTAAAATTGATATGGACATGGACGACCTTATGAATGCAATTCTCGATGAAGAGGATAAGCAGCTTATTGAACAGGGCGTTGACATTTCCGTATTGATGGCAACCGTTACCATTGACCCCGAGGTCGTTCCCGATGCGGATAAGCTGGCAATTAACACGGTGCTGGACGATTACACCATAGGCTGCTATATTGATGTTTCCCTCTTCAAGAGATACAGCAACGGAAAAGCCGACAAGCCCGTGACCGACCCGTCCTCGCCTATAACCATAAGCTTTGAACTGCCGCAGTATATACTGGATATGTATCCCGACGATGAATATGAATTTGCGCTGTTCTGCTCTCATAACGGAAAGGGCTGCGAGGTTGAAAGCTGGTATGACCCCGAAACAAATATTATGAAATTCAGCAGCGACAAGTTCTCTACCTATGCGCTGGGCGTTAAGCTCTCCGACCCTGTCGCTTCCTTCGTTGACAGGCTTTATAAGAATATTCTGGGACGTGAATCGGACGAACACAAGGCGGATCATATTGCAAATCTGCTTAGCGGAAAATCTGCAAGCGAAGTGGCATTTGATTTCGTGTTCAGTCCCGAATTCACAGAAATGGATATTTCCAATGAGGAACGTGTCCGCAGAATGTACCTGACCTTCCTAAACCGTGAACCCGATGAAGAGGGTCTGGCGACATGGACAAGGGCACTTGACAACGGCGGCACTATCGGGCATATCTTTATCGGCTTTACTCAGTCCAAGGAGTTTGCTGAGATATGCGGGAAGTACGGCATTGAGCAGGGCGAGTTTGACATCGTTGACCTTCCCGGCGAAAACCATGAGCTGATGTCCTTCATTGCACGTTTTTACAGCAAGGCATTGGGCAGAAAGTACGATATTGATGGTCTGAATGACCATTTAGGCAGCTATCTGTCAGACCGTGATTTCTATCAGCTGGCATTCAACTTCATTTTCTCTCCCGAATATATGGAGAAGGACCTTTCCGATGAAGATTTCGTTGAGAATATGTATGAGGTGTTCTTCGACCGTTCCTCCGACCCCGCAGGTAAGGCGGATTGGCTCGGACGTTTGAAGAGCGGTGCCTCCGGAGAGGACGTTCTCAAAGGCTTTGTTGGCTCGCAGGAATGCGCAGAGCTGATGGAGAAATTTGGTATCTGACAGTCAGCAGATATAAGAATAATCAAATCACGCACTGAAACTAAGAAAGCTATCTCAATACTAAACACCAATTAATCACGGGAATCTCTCGGCGTAAAAACCATATACGCAAGCTTTTTACGCCGACTTCTTCTCCGTGATTTAAATGGTGTTTAGGGAACCACTGATTAAATCAATAAATTTATTTTTCTTGCTGCCTTAGTGACGCATCTAGGTGGGTGTTCCTTAGTATAAAATTATGCTCGATTGTTTGCTCGACACAGGTAATATTTTGAGAGTGATTGCTGAAAATTTCCCTCGGAAAGTTATAAATAAGCATTGACAATTGTATGACAAAGTGATATAATAACTGTGAAAACTTTTTATTATAGGACGTTATGGAAAATACAAGGAAATCATTTCTAACGTATTTATTATCGTTTATAACTGTGACATTATTGATATCGGGTATATTCGCAGTGAAAGCTTATGCAGAAGCTTTGCGGGTATATATACATGATACTTTTGGCGATTTTACATATTGTTACCCAAGCGACGCATCTTACGGCATTGACGCAACGATAACCGGCTATATCGGATCAGACGAGGTGGTAGAGATCCCGTCAAATATGAATGGTCATCCGGTCACTTCCATAGGAGGTGAGGCTTTTCTGGGTTCCGACGTAAAAAGCGTAATAATTCCCAATGGCGTTACATCAATAGGAATCAGCGCTTTTGAAGGCTGCCTAAGCTTAGAAAGTATAACTATCCCCACAACCGTTGAGTATATTGGCAAGGCTGCTTTTAAGGACTGTGGTTTAAAAAGCATAACTATTCCCAATGGAATTACCTCCATAGAATACGAAACTTTTCAAGGCTGTTCAAACTTAGAGAGTATAGTAATTCCCAACAGCGTTACTACAATAGGTCAAAATGCTTTTTACTATTGTTTCGGTTTAAAAAGCGTTACTCTCCCCGATAGCGTTAATTTCATAGACAGCTTTGCGTTTTATAGCTGCTACGGATTAGAAAGCTTAACTATCCCCAAAAGCGTTTATACAATATCGGATAATGCGTTTAACGGCTGTTACAGCTTAAAAAGCTTAACTATATCCAATGGAGTAAATATTATAGAAGAAAAAGCTTTTGCAAACTGCGACGGCTTAACAAGCATAACTATCCCGGACAGCGTTACTTCAATTGGTAATGAAGCCTTTAGCGGCTGCAATATAACAAGTATATATATTCCCGATAATGTTGCTTATATAGGAAAAGCACCTTTTTCAGGTTTATCGGAATATAAAGTAAGCTCTTCCAATGCAAATTATTGCAGTATTGACGGAGTGCTTTTTGATAAAAAAACAGAAACACTTGTCGCCTATCCTTCAGGTAAAAAAGGCTCGGCATATTATGTTCCCGATACTGTTATTTCTATAGGAGATAACGCTTTTGAAGGCTGCAGCTTAACACGCATATACATTCCCGACAGCGTTACTTCCGTTGGCAGAGATGCTTTTGATTTTTGTTGGGATCTGACAGATGTATATTACTCCGGTTCCTCCTCCGATTGGGAGAAAATCGTTATAAATGAATATGGTAACGATTATCTTGTAAATTCCACAATTCACTATAACGCTGCAAGCATGACCGAAATAGGCAGCGTTGTTGACAAGACTCCCGCCGATAACGACTTTTCCGCTAATCTCCCCGACGTTTTCGACGCAGCGGAAAATATTGAGCTGACCCTCGAAGAGAGTACTGCTCTCAATAATGGCTCTACACTAAGCATTGTTTTGCAGGTTACCGAAGCTTCCGACGAAGGCAAGGACGCTATCAAGGATAAGGCTGCTTCCGAAAATCTGACGATCGCTTCCTTCCTGGACGTTTCTCTCTTTAAGCAGATCGACGATAATGAACCTGTTGCAGTTACAAGCACTGTGAAGCCTATCAAGGTTTCTTTCGCAGTTCCCGATGAACTTATCGCAGAGGGAAGAGAGTTTTTCATAATCAGGACCCATGGCGATGAAACTACCGTTATCGAGTGCGAATTCGATGCTGCAGCAAAGACCTGCACATTTGAAACAGACAAGTTCTTCGCCTATGCCATCGCCTATAATGATACAGCATTTGAAGAACCCGAGCCCATCACCGCATTTGTTGAGCGACTCTATCTGAATATCCTCAATCGTTCTTCCGACGGAAACAAGGTCACCCACATTGACAATCTGAACAATGGCGAATCGGCATGCAAGGTTGAATATGACTTCGTATTCAGTTCCGAGTTTGCAAATCTGCCTATCTCCAATGAGGAGCGGGTACGCAGAATGTACCTGACCTTCTTAAACCGTGAAGCCGATCCCGCAGGTTTGGCGGACTGGACGGCGATGCTTGATAACGGCTGTTCTATCGGTCATATCTTCTACGGCTTTACGCAGTCCGACGAATTTACCGGGATATGCGAATCATACGGCATTAACTGGGGAACTTGGGAATGCACCGAAAACCGTGACAGAAGCTCCAAACTGACCGCTTTCGTATCACGTCTTTATACCAAGGCAATGGACAGAGCATATGACGTAAACGGTCTGAACGACCATACAGGCAGCTACCTTGAAAATCACGACCTCTATCAGCTGGCGTACAACTTCATATTCTCGCAGGAATTTATCGAGAAAAATCTTTCCGACGAGGATTTCGTGGACGTAATGTACCGCACCTTCTTTGACAGAGAGGCAGACCCCGACGGAAGAGCAGACTGGCTCGGCAGAATGAAGAGCGGCATGCCCCGTGAGGACGTTCTTGCAGGCTTTGTTGGCTCGCAGGAATGTGCAGAGCTGATGGAGAAATTTGGTATCTGATATTGTGACAGATGAATAAGTTCTAAAAATCATGGCGTACATCATACCAAAACGGTAGGGTGTACGCCTTGTCTATTCATAAATGTTTGATTTTCTGAAAGTGCTTGAAATGTGATGGAAAATATGATATAATTGTACCGGATCATGACAGCTTGTAATATTTGTCCCACGCTGCTGAATAGAATTTTATATAGTAAACGTCATACATCTAAGGAACCGCCGATTAAATCGACAATTCTATTTCCTTTGGTACCTGAATGGCGTATCCGGGCGGGTTTTCCCTAATCAAATTACGCTTAAATAAAAATTATTTTTGTCGTTTACTAAAAATAACTTTTAGGGGGATCTCTATGAAATTTTCATTCAGCAAGGGTTCGTTTTGCATTGCTGCTGCGCTTTGTCTTGGTGTCGGACTTATCTTCTATTCAAAGGACAGGATAGCAAATTCGGTCTATACCGATATTTCCGCAGATGCTGCGCCTGTTATTGTGCTTGATGCGGGACACGGTGGCATGGACGGAGGCTGTTCCTCCGCAGACGGTGTTCCCGAAAAGGGGA
>JAEDOB010000125.1 GCA_016302225.1 Oscillospiraceae bacterium
CGCCCGCAGGAGTGCAGAAAGCCGCAAAAAACATCGTATCTGCGGGCGGTCAATGACCACCCCTACAATAACGCTATTTTGCGGATTGCTATAATCTCTGATTAGAAAGTGGACAAAAAATCTGTGAAAAAGTGGGTATGAATTTTAAACTGTGTAAATGAATCTCCCACAATAATTTTGACCGGACGAAAATTGCAGCTAAACAAGACATCGCTGAGAACCGCCCCAACGCAGGCTGCGGAATAAAACGGAAAAGAGCAGTAGCAGAAATGTTCCGTCTGTATTTCAGGTATTCTGGGAAAATACTCATTTGAATTCGGTGCATATGTTCCTAATGATTCAATATTAAATGCGGATAATTACGATGAATATTTAATTGAGATCAGCGATGATTATACGGGATTTGATTTTGTACTTATCGATAAGGGCACCTCTGTCATGTTTGAAGTAGCGTGGCTCCAAAATAATGATGAACCTAATGAATGTCTGAGTGCCTGCTAATGTTGGGTAACATAACCGCAAATGCTCCATGTGGAACATCTACTAAAAATGTTCCGCCGGAGCATCTTTCATTTTACTCATTTTTTCCGGTGACAAAATATCTGAACTGCTCTGCTTCTATTCCCAAATTATTTCGCACCCATTTTACGGATTTCTCAACATTTCTCTCCGTGTTATAGTCAGGAATATAAGGCACTCTTATCCGCATTTTTTGAGGAGGGATACGCTTTTTCAATTTCAGCAGATTTTCAAGAACTACCGAATTTGAACAGCCCGTATATTCCATGTAAATTTCCTCGTTAATGTCCTTAATGTCGATTATCCATTCATCTGTCAGCGAAAGCAGCGGCTCGATATTTTCCCAAGGAACATTCAGAGAGGTTTCTATCCGCTTTTGCCATGTCGGGTCGGCAAGACGGAAAACCTCCGTTATAAATTCCGATTGAAGCAGCGGTTCACCGCCGCCGAACACTATCCCGCCGCCCGACATTTTATAATATATATCGTCCTTTTTCAGAACGTAAATGAGCTTTTCGGGAGTATATGCGCCCCGCTCACAGTATTTGTCGTGGCAGTAATCATTTATGCAGTATTTGCAGGACAAAGGACAGCCGTGCAGCGTAATAAGCGTTGAAACGCCCTCGCCGTCCGTCCCCATGCGCAGCCTTGAAATGCTCATTATGTCACCTATCATATTTCATTTCCTCCAATACATCAAACTGCGGATAAACCCGTTCTTCGTACGGTATTTTTTCAAGCTGTTCCCGAAGATAAGCCGCTTCGGAATCGCATTTTTTGCATGTTCCCGCACAAGGTCCGATTGACGGACATTCCTCGCTTTCAAAGGGAATGTTGTTTGCCTGTGCAAGCCTTATGCGCTGTTCACGAAGTATATTGCATATCTTTTTTCCGTCGATACGGGCGGTAAGCTGTTCGGTCTTTCGAATAATATACGGTTCTTTTGACGGATAATCAGGCTCCATTACAAGACCTAATGTACACCACATTGGTGCAATATCAAAATCAATTTCGTCAACCGTTTTTTCCTTGTTTGACACATCTATTTTTTCAAATCCATCTGTAAGCGGCACATAGGACATTGATGCAAAGTCAAAGTAGCTTCTTTCTCGCAGCTTGTGAATACCGTTCAGTATTCTCGGAAAATTTTCCGCAAAATAGTCGTTCATTCTTGCTTCAATTATGTCATAGCTTTCGTATTCAACATCTTTGTTAAAAAATTCAGCCATATCAATATAGAACAAGGATTTTAGTGACGGGTGCTCATTCATAACATATGTCACATAATCTATATTGCCTTCCCAATTATATAAAAGCGGAGATATTGCACATAAATGTGTAGACATATACTTATTTTTTCCGATACAAAGCAAAAACGGGTACAACGATTCCGAATTATTATCTGTCAAAAACAGCACCTTTTCGTGATAGCCAAATGTCCCTACCAGCTTATCGGAAACCGATTCGAGCGCACGATATTTTTCCGAACTCGTACCATAGATCTCTTGTCCTACAAACAAACTGTGTTCTTCCATTTTATACGGACTGACAAAGCACCTATACTCATCAGTGACCTTCTTACCGTTAAGGCAGACAACAATAACAGATTCCTTATACTTTTTCAGTATGGGATTTTCATGATTCCAGAAATGACCGCAGTCGGTTACTACTATGTACATTTTGATTTTCCTTTCCGCATAATGCGCTGTCAATCATCTATAAGCCAGATGACCTCAACCGATTCCTCCTGATGGGTAGTAGGAGAAGAAATATTATCTGCACGGGATACATGAGATACGCCTAATTTATGTATACCCAATTCTTTATCTCTTTTACGCATTAGCTCTCTTTCATACTCTGCATAATCTGTAATAACACTCTTTATTCCCTTAATTTTCTGTCCTGTAAATGAAGCGATAAGTTCAGCCTTATTCCTTGAATCTGTAACCGCTTCCTTGAGAAGCTCCTTATGAATCTCCGCCATATTGGAACAGTAATATATTTCACTTAATGCAACATTAAGCTTACACTCTGCAATATTTTGCATCATACTGTTAATGCTTTGTGTGCTCAGCGGCATTCTTATGGAAACCTTTCGTCCCGAATAATAAGGCTTTTCCTCATCTTCACTGCGGTACTTTTCCGAAGTGCTGTTATCCTCCAATTCAAACATATCCGACGTAACGCCGCTTTTTTCCATAATTTCAAGGAAATGTTCAAGCTCGTTATTTACCGCCTGAGCTGCTTCGGGAATAGTCGCTCCGTCCGCCTTAAATTCAAGATCGTATTCCACAATATCACACTCAACCCTTCTCTCCGCATATCCCTTAATAGTCATTTCGCCCATTTAAAATACTTCCTTTCTGCAGTAAAAAATTTCACGGTTAGCTGTAAATATATCCCGTTATATTCATTATACCACACCCAATGTCCCAAAATCTTCCTATTGAAAAATTATTTATCAAAAATTCAGGAAACTCCGACAGAACACATTTTGTCCTGTCGGAGTTTTAACTGCATATTCGCTTATCCGAACACTTCATCAAGCTTTTCGCTAAGTGTCCCCTCTTTTGCATATATAAGTGCATCGACCTGCCGGAAATTATTCTTCGTTATCTTGTTTTCAAAGTCAAATCCCAGAATGAAATTTGTTGCGATCTTAAAAATAATTTCGGTAGGAGCAAGCCCGTAAACCTGATACTCAAAAATATGCTTTAGCCTTTCGGTATCATCGATAAACGCTGTTTTCATAGCTTCGCTGCGGTACAGACGCTTGACTATTTCCGCAATATACAGACCCGATTTCATATACAGGTCAATAAAGGTCTTGTCGGGATCATTAAAGCAGCCGGGATTTTCTTCCTCAAGCAGATCAACCATTTTTATAACAACGTTTTTCGGAGTAAATATCTGATTGGTTTTCTGCGGAGGAATATAGTCAAAAATATCCTCTGTGCTGCTCTCGTCAAAATAATCCGCAAGCGCAGCTTTCAGCCTGAGAAATTCCTTAACCGAATCGTTGAATACAGTCGGTTCAAACAAATTACCGTTGAAATGCCTTAATTCCCCTGTTTCCTCATCAGTATAATCTCCGCCGTCACGCAAGAATCGGAACTGTTCAAGAGTAATGCTTGTGACCTCTTTGAAAACATGATCGGGAATAACCTTGTCAAAGTTTTCAATGGTAACGGAATCATCACCATATGCCATAAGAAATGACGGTATTGTGCGTGAAAAACCTCTGAGATGATCCCTTATGGAATCCTCTACAGTATCCTTCTCACGGCTCTTGATTTTTGTTTCTGCCGTTTCAACAGCCTGCTGTGAAGCGTTCTCAATAAATTCCGTGATGGTTTCCGTTAGTTCAGCCTGAAATTTCTGTGCATTTTCCTCTTGAATTGCATCAAACTCACGGTTTATTTCTTCTAAAGATTTTTGAGTTTCTGCACGCTGTTCAAGTGCTTTCTGCCGCTCCTGCTCGGTTGTGTTTTTTGCAATATTGAAATTTGCAACAGCCTTGTTTACAAGCACATCGGACTCGGAACCGAGCCTGCGTTCGATTTCCTTTTCATCTGATCTCTTTATATCGGAGCCGTAACTGCTCTTGACTGTGGATAATATGGGAGCAACAGTCTTTTCCATAATATCCTTTTTTAACCGCTCTACAAACGCATTGTCTGACGATTCGGAGGGCGTTTTTCTGACCATTTCAACAGCCTGCTCAACCTTTTCCGTCACATCAATTGAAATGCTTTCGTATATCTTAGAACCGAACACATCGGCAGTTTTGCCGATAACATATCCCTCGTCAAGTGATACCTCGCCGTTTTTATCAATGGAAAGTTCATCTGCGGTATCGGGCGTAACGGGAATAGATTTCTGCTGTGCTTTAGGTTCTTCAACGGGAACAAAGCTTGAAATAATATCAATGACCTCTTTGGGAGCGTGGAATACATTTGCAATATTCTGAAAGAGAAAATCACTCATAAATCCACGGCGAACGACCTCCTGCGACTTTATTTTTCGGGGAATGGACAGAACCTTTTCTGCATCAAGCTCAACCATTTCACCCTCATCGTCCTCACCGAGAACAGGAAAAAAGTTAAGCAGATTCTTTACATTTTCTTTTCGTGTATTGCTGTCCCCATTGCCGTTTGCGGTATTTTTTGAAAGGTCATTGGCAAACTGCTCGTATATGATAAGCGTGCGGGCAGGATCAAAATCAAAAACATAAGCATTTTCTTTTCTGCGGAACACACCGTTCTCATTAAACAAGCAAGGATTCTGTGCCCTGAATGCTGCCTGCATATAAAGTGCAGGACTTTTTATGTTGCTGAGCATTAAAACGGCTGTCCATTCGGGAATGGTGATACCCGTTGTGAGCTGCCCTACGGAAAGTGTAATGGTTTTATCGTGTTCTTTAATTGCAGCTGTCACCTTGTCAAAGGATTTCTGTGTCGCTTCATGATCGTCGAGCTTTCCGTCCCCTGCTGCAAGAATTATCTCATATTGACCGAAAACAGGATGATTTTTCAGCTTGTCCGCAAGAGCCTTTGCACTGTCAACACGATTTAACAGCCAGAATGTGTGTTTAAGCTCCTGCCTTAATTCTTCTGTGGAAAACGGAAATTTTGTCTGCGTTGCAAGTGCGTAAAGGAATTTATTGACCGATTCATTGTGTACGAATTTGCCGTTATTGGTTTCAAAAAATTCATTCAGATCAAAAGCATATTCTTCTGTTTCGCCGTTGATCTCAACGCCCTGTTTGATCTCGTCCTTGATTATCTCCGACATCTGATATGTTAAGAGATTAAGCTGCGGCAGCGTTCCGTATGGATTATCTTCGTCCGGATTCTCGTCCGCCCAGTTTCGCTTTGCCTCCTGCTCATCGGCATAAGTCCAGTTGAAAATAGCATCTGCACCGAACTTATCATTTGCCAAAGCCTTGAATGGTGTTCCCGAAAGATGAAGGGTGAATTTCCTTCTGATATGGTCGAAAGCAACGTCTGTCTTGTATGTATCAACACCCTCGTGGGCTTCGTCAATAACAAGAATATCCCATTCGGTGCCGCTGACCTCGCTTAATTTGTCATACTGTCCTCCGAAATATACCGAGCCTTTCATATCCTGTAGGCTGACAAATTCAATTTTTTTATACTCCGTATCATCATTCATACAAAGGTCTATAAATTCATCTCTGCTTATAACATAAGGCTTTCCTTTGAGCGAATCCGTGCTGCTGACAAACTTATATCCCGATTCATCTCCCAGAAAATGAACATAGTCGAAATACCATGAATTTGCGATAGCAGGGCGATTTGTGACAATAAGTACCCGCTCCGCATTTATTTTCTTGCAGAGGTCATAAACGGAAAGCGTCTTGCCGAAACGGGGCTTTGCATTCAAGAGAAACTCGCCGTTTTCGGTTGATTCGGAATATGCGGCAGCAGCATTGACCGCTTTTTCCTGTTCCTTGCGGAGATTATAAGGTACTGTCGTATTAAGTGCAGATAAAATTCCGTGATCGGATTTGAAATCATAAAAACGTGTCCTTGACTCGCTGCCTGTAATATGGAACCACTCGTTGTTTTTGCCCTGTTCCTGCTCAACACCTTGTTTTCTCAGATATGCGTGAAAATCCTTATCCGTAAATCTTTCGTATGAGCCGTCGTCAAAAAGAGCATTGCCTTTCCATTCAAGATTCCACGCAACATCGGCTGTGTGCGTCTGTTCTCTGATACGGTCTTCAACTTTTTTCTCGGTATAACCAATCTTTGTCCAGCCATTGTGCCTTTGAATTTCGGGCGTTGTGTAGGCATATATCATGGGGGTAACTTTTTGCGTGGTGTTTATCCGAACTGCTTTCATATGGTCATCTCCTCAATAATATATTTATTCCATTGGCTTGACGTGGGTTTCGATAAAGTTTATCTCTTCATCGGAAAGACCGTATTTTTTGTAGAGCTGCTTGTCTATTTCGGGGATAGATTTGCTCCAGTCGATATCGGAATTGGGTGTGAAGTCTTGCAGGGGGATTTTCGACCAGGTATCTCTTGGATTATTTTGCGTTACTTTTATTCGGGCTGTTCCTGCTCGTGGACTATGGTCTGAATGCCGTTCTCACCGCTCA
>JAEDOB010000126.1 GCA_016302225.1 Oscillospiraceae bacterium
CCCGTTTCGGCAATTGCACCTCCGGGATTTTTTATCAGCGAACCGATTATCAGGTCTGCTCCTACATGTAAAGGTTCAGACCTTTGCACAAATTCGCCATAGCAGTTATCCACCATAATGCAGATATTCGGCTCGGCAGCACGGCAAGCCTTGCATATCTCCTCAATGTCCTCAACAGTCAGCGTCGGACGAAGCGAATATCCTCTGGAACGCTGGATATACGCCACTTTAGCACCCTTTATCTTCTCGGGGATAGCCGCAAGGTCAACTTTTCCGTCCTCTAACAGCGGAATCTCGTCATACTCAACGCCGTAATCCGCCAGCGAACCGTTTCCCTTCTCACCCCTGACACCGATGACCTCCTCCAAAGTATCGTAAGGTCTGCCTGTAATGGCAACAAGCTTGTCACCTGTCCTGAGTATGCCAAACAGTGCAGTTGACAGCGCATGAGTACCGTTGACAAAATTGTGGCGCACCAAAGCGTCCTCACCGCCGAAAGCTTCGGCATAAACGGCGTCCAGCGTATCTCTTCCGATGTCGCCGTAACCGTAACCCGTCGTTCCTTTCAGGCAGGCTTCGCTGACTCTGTTGTTGATAAATGCGGAAAGCACCTTCTGTCCGTTGTAGTCCGCTATGGCTTCGATCTCGTCAAACTGCGGTCTGCACGCCTTTTCCGCAAGCCTGCCCAGCTCGGCGATACGGCTGTCTATGTTAAAAAAGCTGTTCATTTAACTATCTCCAATACTATAATATATGTTGTCACAGGAAAGCTCCCGAAAACCTATTTCACGATAAAATCCAACCCTATGGGGCAGTGCAAACAGTCCGCAGCTTATCCCCTTTTCCGTAAACTCGGCTGCAATGCTGTAAAGCATACGTCTTGCCGCACCCTGTCCACGGTATTCGGGAAGAACGGCAATCTCCGAGAAAAATGCAAAATCATCAAAACAAAATTGCATAGTAGCAGAAGCAATTTCCTTAAATTTGAACAAATTCGAAACACCATGACGTTTCCGATGGGAAATATCCACCAACCACTTTTCATAGTCAGTTTCGGGAAATCCGCTTTTTATTATCCGAAAATGGCTGTCAAGGCTATCGTCCGATTTTATTTCCTCGGCAATAAAGCCCTCGGGAACGGTAAACCCGAACATTACCCGCTTCACCGCTTTATATCCCGCAAAACTCTTCTCCCCGCCCGATATTTCCAGATTATGAGGACGGCAAAAGCCCAGAAAGCTGCAAATATCCTCCTCGGAAAAGCTGCCGTCACAAACTGCCGAACCGTTGAAGCAGAGCAAAACTCCGTCACTCTCCCCCGAACCGACGTAAAATCGGCAGAAATCATATCCCACACCGTAAGCGTTCAGATAGGAGTGAATTTTCATTCCGTAATAGGTTTTGGTGAGTCTGTCGGCAAAATCGGCATTTTCCGCAAGGGAAATCATCGGCATATCCTCTCTGTCATTGCCCCCGCAAGCTTGTAACTGTCCATAATATCGGACAGTTTGGCAACACAGGCAGGCGAATGAAGGTATCTCACAGGTACGGAAACCGCCAGAGTTTTCACGCCACCACGGGATTTGTGAACTGCCCCGCCGTCATTGCCCCCCGCAATGGTGGTTTTCGTCTGCCACTTGACGGAAATTTCCGACGCCGTTTCCTTAGACAGGTTGAAAAGCTCCCTGTCATAAACAGTCGATCTGTCCATAAACGGAACAGCCGCACCCTTGCCCAGATAACAGCATTTCCGGTCCTCTCCCGCCGAGGGAATATCCGCAGCCGTGGTGGTTTCCAGAATAAGCGCACATTCGGGAGCGACCGTGTATGCCGCTGCCCCCGCACCTCTAAGCCCGATCTCCTCCTGAACGGTGAAAACCGCCGTGAAATCGTACTCGGGCGTTTCGTCCAGAATACGCAGCAAAATCGCACAGCCAACCCTATCATCAATTGCCTTTTCCTTGATAAAACCGTCACCCAGCTCAATAAAATCCGAAGCAAAGCAAACGCTGTCGCCCAATGAAATTAGCTTTTCAGTTTTCTCCTGCGAGGACGTACCAATATCAACATAAAGTCCCGAAAAATCGGGAGCCTTCTTCTTTTCCTCGTCGGTAAGATTGTGAACCGCCTTTGCGCCGATAACGCCGTTTATCTCTCCGCCGTGCAAAGTAACCCTCCTGCCTATGCAAACTCTCGGGTCAACACCGCCAACGCAGTCAATACCAAGGGTTCCGTCCGATTTCATAGATGTGACTATCATTCCCACCTCGTCCATATGAGCGCAAACCATCAGCTTCTTTTTTGCAGGATTTTTTCCCTTGACAGTCACAATAAGGTTTCCCAAGGGGTCGGTAAAATGCTCATACCGTCCGCCCAGCTTCTCCTTGATATAGTCACGCACTTTTCCCTCATCCCCGGAAATTCCGCCGATCCCACAAAGCTCCTTTATATATGTGTAAAGCTTTTTATCCATTTTCGGAAACCTCCTTAATGAATTCCGCCAGCAGAATGCCCGTGTTTTCAACGTCCGAGCAGTCTATGACTTCAACGGGAGTGTGCATATATTTCAGCGGTACGGAAACAGTAACAGCCTCGCAGCCGCCCCTGTTTACGGAGAATTGGTCGGCATTTGTTCCCGTAAGCCTGTTCATTACCTCAATCTGATATGGGATATTTTTTCTTTTCGCAATATCAATGAAAAGATTTGACAATCTGCGGCTAAGTGATGGAGAAATGCCTATCATGGGACCTTTTCCCAGTTCTCCGCAATGCTCGGGCTTTTCCCCGCTTGTAAAACCGAAGCTTACGTCCACAGCCACCGCAATATCCGGGTCAATGTCAAACGCTCCGAAATGCGCCCCACGTTCACCTATTTCCTCCTGAACGGAAAACATAAAATATACCGAACAGTTGTTAGGTAAAATCTTATCATCGTGCAAAATCGAAGCAGTGTATATCAAAGCAGCAACACCACATCTGTCATCAAGCGAATGCCCCGTTATTCTGTTTCCCAGAAGCGGCACACATTTCCCCGAAAATGAGATAAGATCACCGATAGAAACTATATCCCTAAGCTTTTCCCCGCTGTAACCCGTGTCAATATAAATATCATCGATCTCGGGAACAGAGCTTTCGTCCTTGGAAAGATGAGGCGGTATGGTGCATATAATTCCCATAACGTCACTTTTTCCGTGAATGACCACCTGCTGAGCAAGCAGCAGCCTGCGGTCAATGCCACCCACATTTCCCACCTTGACAAATCCGTCGTCCGTGATATTTGTGACGATAAATCCTATCTGGTCGATATGCGCATCAATGAGAATACGCTTTTCGCCGCTGCCAAGCCTTCCGACAACATTTCCGTTTACTATGGAGCATTCATCAACATAAGGCGAAAGCAGACGCATTGCTGCTTCGGCGGCAGAACCCTCACCGCCCGACACACCAACGCAGTCGGCAAGCTCCGCGACCGTATTTTTAACATCAAGCATTTTCGGAACCTCTTTCTTCAAGGGAATTTACTATCCGCTTGAAATGATTTCCCCTTTCCTCAAAGTTGCGGTAAAGGTCAAAGCTTGCGCTTGCAGGCGAAAGGGTTATGATGTCGCCGGGGACTGCGCTGTCACGTGCCGCATCGACCGCATCTTCAAGGGTGGAAACTCTGATTATTTTCAGTTTGTCGGGGTCATACTCGGGATATTCCCTGACCGCCTTTTCGATTTTATCCGCAGTTGCGCCCAGCAAAACCAGCGTCTTGACCTTTTCGTTGACAGGCTTTGCCATAGGCTCGTAGGGGATCTTCTTGTCATATCCGCCTGCAATAACAATAAGCTTTTGGTCAAAGGAATTCAGTCCCGCAATAACCCTCGTGGGACTTGTTGCAATGGAATCATTGTAATACTTAACACCGTCCAGCTCCCTGACAAACTCAATTCTGTGCTCAACACCGTTGAAATTCTTCGCCGTATACACAATGTTTTCAGCATCGACCTCGCCGTAAACCGCAGCAATAGCCGTGAGATAATTCTCAACATTGTGAATGCCTCTTATGCGAATATCGTCCTTGTGAACGATCTTTTCAACCTTTCCGAAACGATTATAGCAAAGCCAGCCCTCCTCGTCAAGAAAGCTGCCGTTTTCGGGAACAGCCCTTCTGGAAAACTTCACAAGCTCTCCCCTGACAAGCCCCGAAAGACCGTTTGTAATTTCATTGTCCAGATTCAGCACCGTTTTTGAGAATGCGTTCTGATGAAGCAGAATGTTTTTCTTGCTGTCAATGTACTCCTCCATTGTCCCGTGAACGTCCAGATGATTGGGGGCAATGTTGGTAATAACCGAAACATCGGGAGATTTTCTCATTGAGATAAGCTGAAAGCTGGAAAGCTCTACAACTGCCGCATCATCGATAGACATCTTATCCACCTCGGGCAGCAGTGCCTTTCCGATATTGCCGCCCTTCCAGACAGTTTTTCCCTGTTTCTTCAAAAATTCGGAGATAAGCGTAGTGGTGGTAGTCTTTCCGTCCGAGCCCGTAACAGCGTAAATCTTGCAGGGGCAAAGGTCGAAGAACACCTCCATCTCCGAAGTAACCACAACACCATTTTCACGCATTTTCGCAATATCCGAATTGTTGAAATACATTCCGGGAGTTCTGAAAACCACGTCACACTTTGCGGCTTCATCAAGATAGCTGTTTCCGAGAGCAAGCTTTGCGCCTGCCTTTGCGAAGCTTTCAGCCAATTCACCAAGCTGTTCCTTGAATTTGCGGTCGCATACGGTAACGTCCATTCCCTTTTCAAGGAACATCATAATAAGATCGTTGTGGCTTACGCCCGTTCCGATAAAAGCAACTTTTTTCCCTTTAAGACCCTGAAAAAATCTGTCAGTCGGCAGCATAAATTATTCCTCATTTCTCTGAAAATATCATTTGCACCGAAATATGCACATACAAATATATTATATACGATTTCACAGGAAATAGCAACTATTTTTTCTGATATTTTCTGATATATTTTGCAAAAAATCTCGGAAGGACTGACCGAAATGAAGCCAAGCATTACCAAAGACACCTTAAAGCTAACCGCCGTTTCCTTTTTTCTGCAAACTGCGGGACTTGCCCTGAACACCTTTATCTCCAACCGTCTGGGCACCGTTTCCGTAGGCATAATGTCCCTTATCTTCTCATTTTTCGGATTTATTATGGTTCTGGCAAACGGAAACATTTTCACCTGTGCCAGCAGGATAGTTTCCGAGGAAACAGGCAGAGGAAACCCCAACCCGTCCAGAGTTATGGCACTTTGTCTTGGCTTTGGGCTGTCACTTAGCATATTTTTTGCGGCAGGCTCGGCGGCTTTGTCGGAAACGCTTGCGGAAAATCTTCTGCGGGACAAGGAAACAGGCTCTGCCATACGAATTCTGGCACTCTCCCTCCCCCTTGCGTCGGTCGGCTCATGTATCAAGGGATATTTTCACGCCGTAAGAAAGGTGAAGATTCCATGTATAGCCGATTGTGCCGAATTTCTCATAAAAAACGGCATACTTGCAGGCGGGATTTTGTTCACCGAGGAAAGCATTTACCGCCTGCTTTCCCGTTCAATTTTTATCGGGGAGCTTGCCTCCTGCGTTTTCCTGACGGCGGCGTATATAGGCGAATACCGAAGATTTTCAAAAAATCCCGCCGAAAATCCCACCGTTACGACATTCGGGCAATTTATAAAAATAGCATTTCCCATACTTTTGAGCGGCTATGTGCAGATGATAATGAGCAGCGCAAATGAAGCCTTGGTGCCCGTAACGCTGCTGAAACACTACGGTTCTTCGGACATTGCCCTCAGCGAATACGGAATGTTTGAGGCGTTCATAATTCCCGTGATTTTCTATCCGTCGCTGGTACTGTCCAGCCTTGCGGTGATACTTGTCCCCGAAATAGCGTCGGCGGCGTCCTCGGGAAATATAAAGCGTGTCCGCCGCCTGACACACAAGGCAATGTGCAAAAGCTTTGCATTTTCACTGCTTATTGTGGGAATTCTTCTGTGCGAAGGCAAGGAGATAGGCGCACTTTTCTGCTCGGAAAGCCTTGTGGGAGATACCCTTGTTCGGCTTGCACCCGTTGTGCCGTTCATCTATCTGGAAATCGTTATGGAGGGCATTTTAAAGGGGCTTGGAAAGCAAAATTTTTCGACCCTGAACTCACTTGCGGAATACATTATCCGTATCGCCTGTGTTGTAATATTTGTCAAGCTGTACGGATTTACAGGCGTTGTCATCTCCTACTACGCCAGCAACTGCGCAAGCAATATCGCCCGAATTTACATGGTACTGAAAACCGAACAGCTTCGGTTCGACATATTTTCCTACCTGATGAAGCCCTGCCTTTACTCGGCTGTCTGCTGTCAAGGTGCGAAGCTTGCGGTGAATATTCTCGGGATAAACCGTCCTGTTTATGGGACAGTTGCCTTTATTGCCACGAGCGGGATAATTTTCCTGCTTCTCGATATTCTGGACGATAAATTCATTTGCAGCGAATTCAAGCTTTTGCCCACAGCATAAAAAACTCCCGCAAAACCAAATTTGCGGGAGTCACATCACATAATCATTTTAAACATTCCGGGACCGTCCCAGTCACAGGGACGTTCTTCAAAGCCCT
>JAEDOB010000127.1 GCA_016302225.1 Oscillospiraceae bacterium
ATTTTGAACAAGCTTTTAGACAGACTGGAATATAAATACCGCCGCTTCGGCATTGACAATCTGATTTTGTATATTGTCGGGGCAATGGTAATGGTTTTCGTTGTCGGACTGTTTTATCCCGATATACTTTCAATGCTGGAATTTGACAGGGAGCTGATACTTCAAGGTCAGGTCTGGAGAGTGCTGACATTTCTTATTATGCCAACCACCACAAGTATTATCGGTATGATATTCGGAACGCTTCTCATATACGCCTTCGGTTCATCGCTGGAAAGAACCTGGGGTCCCTTCCGCTTTACCGTTTACTATTTTTTAGGCGCAATATTCAACATTGCTGCAGGCTTTGTCATTGGATATACAAGCAACATTTATCTGATGCTGTCCATATTCCTGGCATACGCCGTGCTGTTTCCTAACGACCAGATATATTTCTATTTTCTTATCCCTATAAAGATGAAATGGCTTGGTATGGTTGCGGGAATATTTATGCTCATAAGCTTCATTTTTTCGGAGCTTATGGTAAAGATAACGATAGTTGCGGTAATGCTGAATTTTATCCTCTTTTTCGGCGGGGATTTTATCACAAAGGTCGTAAACTATTTCAAATATAAGCCCGCAAGGGACAAATTCAAGAAGAATATGCGTGAGGTGGAACGCCGCAGAAATGACGGTGAATGATCTCATTCTTCCGGCTCTGCGGGCGGCAGCTCTATGGTCTGAAAATCCTCGATAACGGCTTCCAGGTCGCTGTCGGGGATCTTTATTCCGCAGAGTTCCATAGTATCGGCGGTGAAAAGAAGCTCATAATCGCCGTTTTGGTTATGTCCTTTTCCGACAAGCAGATTTTCGTCGGCGATACAATTTCCCGTATCATTCGCACCGCTGTCAAGTGCGCCGCATACTAAATCAAACAGCGAACCGTCGGGGATATTTTCATTTGGAATATCCGCAGAAACGCCGTTCATCTCGCAGTGGGCATTGCCGTTTCGGAAGGAAACGGTCAGCCCCGAAAGAGTGTCGGGACCCGTGAAAAATATGTCCCAATCGCCGTTTCCAAGGCGTTTAAATTCTGCCTCCGCCTCCGTTTCGCCCCAGAGAATGTCCGCTTTGCAGGTGTAGAGCAGGTTCAGGTCGGGGCGTTTTTGCTTTTCGGACGGCTTGCAGGCGGTGAAAAATGCGGCGGAAGAAAGGAGAATTGCCGACGATATTATCAAATATTTTCGCATAAAAAATCCCTCCGTTACAGAGGGACTTTTTTATTTATTTTCCCTCTATGTGTTCATGAAAAATGTGACAGACTATTGAACACATGGGGAATTCTGCTTATAACGTCAGTGGGCAGCATACCGTATTCCGAAAGCTCCTCGGCGGTAATGTCGGCGGCTTTTCCGTGGATATAAACGCCCGCCGCAGCCGCATCTGTCAGGGGAATGCCCTGAACGGCAAGTCCCGAAATAATGCCCGTGAGCAGGTCGCCGCTGCCGCCTCTGCTAAGCCCCGGATTTCCGCCGAAGCTGACAAAAGCCTTGCCACCCCCCGCAATATACGTAGGACAGCCCTTGGACACAACCGTAATGTCGTAAAGCGAGGACAGCTTCACGGCTGCGCTGAAACGGTCTGCGAGAATTTCTTCCGTGGAAACGCCCAGAAGCCGTGCCAGCTCAGCGGGGTGGGGCGTGCAGATAAGCCTGTTTCCCGTGTTCTTTAACATATCTATGCGGGAGGCGGCGCAGTTTATGCCGTCGGCGTCAAGAATTATGGGACAGCTTGTGTTTTCCAGGACAAATTCCACCAGCTTGACGGTATTTTCGGTAACGCCAAGTCCGCAGCCTATGGAAACAGCATTGCATTTAGCAAGCCGTTCTTTCAGTTCGTCAAAATTATTTTCGGAAGATATAAATCCCTTTTCATCGCAGTCAAGCTTCAGATACATAGGCTCCGAAAGCTGTGCGGAAACCGTATCTATGACCTTTCCCACCGATGCCAGAGTGACCAGCCCCGCACCCGAACGCAGTGCGCCCGCAGTTGAAAGTGTTGCCGCCCCACGCATACTTTCCGAGCCTGCAATGTTCAGCAGTCTGCCGTAATCGCCCTTGTGGGAATTTCTTTTCCGAACGGGGATAATGTCCGCAAAAAGCCGTTCGTCGATTATCTTCGGGAGATATTTCACGCCCTCCATGCACACTTCGGGAATGCCTATCTCCGCAGTGAGTATCTCGCCGCAGTATTCCGAAAGGGGAGAGAGTGCTTCGCCTATTTTTTGGCAGCCGAAGGTCACCGTGTAATCGCATTTTAAGGTGTTCTCCGAAACAGTTCCCGTCAGTGCATTTCCCCCCGAGGGGACGTCCACAGCCACCTTGACAGCTTCAGTTCTTGCCATATACGAGAAGCACGCCTTGACAGCGGGGGGCAGCTCATCGTGAAAGCCCGTACCGAAAACAGCGTCGATTATGAGTCCGCATTCCGCAAAAAGGGTGAACGCCTTGTCGATGTTGTCGTTTAAGGTAAGCACCTCTGCGCTTGTTCCGCCCAGAGCAAAATATTTTTCGGCGGCGGTTTCCGTTTCGGGCTCGCCGCAGGTAAGAACGACTGTGACCTTCAGCCCCATTTCGCTGAGAAGCCGTGCGCAGACAAAGCCGTCCCCGCCGTTGTTTCCGTTGCCGCAGAGGATAACGGCACCTTTGGCGTAATCGATGCCAACGCAGTATTCGGTAACGGCTTCGACCACCGCTATTCCTGCGTTTTCCATCATCTGAGAGTAGGAAACGCCCGATTCGGCAGCATTTTTTTCTATTTCCTTCATTTGCTTCGGGGTGCAGAGATACATTTTTATCAGTCCTTATATAGAATAATATGGTAATTATAGCATATTTAAACGTTTAAATCAAGCGAAATTTGTATATTTTTGTAGTTGGACTTTCAAAATTCTGGAAACTGCAATGCAAGATGTCATTGAAGGAAGGCTTTGCGTTTTTATAATCAAAATATAGACAAAAATCTACGCAAAGCCCATAAATACAAGCTTTTGCTTGGTTTTCTTACACTTTCCGGTGGGAGATCATTATAAGGCATCATTTCCCATAGATGGGAAAATCTTTGCATTGAACTTTTGTAACCGTTTTGTTATAATTAGATTATCCTACCAAGGGAAATAACATTAGGAGGTAAAAAATATGTGCAATTTCTTCGCATCTATCTGTGAGATCCTTAAGAACTTCTGCGGTCTTTACTGAGAAAGTTAAGTCATCTGAGAAAATACATACCGTCAAGTGACATATTTGGCAGCCCGAGGTTTCTCGGGCTGCTTTTATTTCCGAAAATGTCAAAAAAATGGTCTTGCACTATTATATATAATGTGCTATAATAAAAGGGTTATGCGAAACACTACTATCACAAAAGGACTGATAATATGGCAGTTTATCTTGACAACGCTGCGACCACTAAGCCTTGTGAGGCTGCGGTCGAGGCGGTTATTAACAATATTACGCTAGATTACGGAAATCCGTCCTCGTTGCACAAGCTGGGACTCAAGGCTGAGGAGGTCATTCGTGAATCCCGAAAGGCGGTGGCTGCCGCCCTTGTCTGCGAGCCCGACTGCGTTTACTTTACCTCCGGCGCTACCGAAAGCAACAATACCGCTCTTTTCGGAATTGCCGAAAACTACGGAAAACGCCGCAAAAAGCTGGTTATTTCTGCTGTGGAACACTCTTCCGTGGCTGCCCCCGCAAAGCATCTGGAGGAGATGGGCTACGAAGTTGTGCGGATATATCCAAATTCAAGCGGAGAAATTTCCGCCGATGAATTTATAGCTGCTGTTGACGAAAACACGTTTATGGTTTCCTGTATGCTGGTGAACAACGAAACGGGCGCGATCCACCCCGTAAAGCGGATATTTTCGGCGGTCAAGAGAAGCTTTCCCGAATGCGTCACCCACTGCGATGCGGTGCAGGGATTTATGAAGATACCCTTCAAGGCTGCCGACCTGTGTGCAGACCTTATCACTGTCAGCGGACACAAAATTCACGCCGTAAAGGGCGCAGGTGCGCTGTTTGTGAAGAAGGGGACAAGAGTTGCTCCGCTTATTTACGGCGGGGGACAGGAGAAGGGGTTCCGTCCCGGGACCGAGTCGGTGCCGCTTATTGCTGCCTTCGGTGCGGCGGTCAATTCCATGCGTCCAGGCATAAAAACGGCGTATTCCAATGCGGAGGAGCTGAACCGTTATCTTCGGAAAAAGCTGGAAAAGCTGCCGTTTGTTACCATAAATTCCCGTGCGGAGAGTACTTCGCCGTATATACTGAATTTCTCGGCGGAGGGCGTTCGCTCGGAAACCATGCTCCATTATCTGGAGTCAAACGAGGTGTATGTTTCCAGCGGTTCTGCCTGCTCAAAAGGCGCAAAAAGCCCCGTTATTGCCGCTATGAAGCTGAAGGACAGTCTTGCGGATTCGGCTTTGCGTGCATCGTTCAGCCGAATGACCACCTACGGCGATATTGATATGCTTGTTAAATATTTACAGCTGGGTTACGAAAGTCTTGCAAAAGTAAAAAGATAAAAGGAGCACACAAATGAAAGAGATTTTTCTTCTTAAAGAGGGCGAAATTGCACTTAAAGGTCTGAATAAAAGGAATTTCGAGGAGGCATTTATCAAAAATCTGCGTCATCGTCTGAAACCTCTCGGAAAGTTTGAATACACAAGGGCGCAGTCGACTGTTTATGTTGTTCCCGGAGAGGACGTTGACGTTGATGAAGCCTTTTCACGCTGCTGCAAGGTGTTCGGTGCGGCTGCGGTATGCCGTGCGGTGGTCTGCGAAAAGTCTATGGAAAGCATTGCTGAAACGGCTGTGGAATACCTCGGGGACGAGCTGTCCTGCAAGCGTACATTTAAGGTAGAAGCAAAGCGTTCCGACAAGCATTTTCCGCTGAAATCTCCCGAAATATGTGCTGAGCTGGGCGGGATACTGCTTGATAAATTTACAAATCTTTCCGTAGATGTGAAAAATCCTGAAATTACCGTGACGGTGGAGATAAGGGACACCAACGCTTATGTTCACGCAGTTCGTGTAAGCGGCGCAGGCGGAATTCCCGTGGGAACCTCGGGCAAGGCTATGCTGCTGCTTTCGGGCGGCATCGACAGCCCCGTGGCGGCGTATATGATGGCAAAGAGGGGCATCTGCGTTGAAGCTATACATTTTGCCGCACCGCCCTATACCTCCGAGAGAGCAAGGCTGAAGGTGGAGCGTCTTTGCGAAAAGCTGACGCCTTACTGCGGCGACATTAAGTTTTTCTGCGTTCCGTTTACGAAAATTCAGGAGGCACTTAGGGATAACTGTCCCGAGGAGCTGTTTACCATTATAATGCGCCGTCTGATGATGGAAATCGCTCAGAGAGTTGCCGCAAAGGAGGACTGCATGGCACTTATTACAGGCGAAAGCGTCGGTCAGGTGGCAAGCCAGACGCTGGGGGCGATGGTCTGCACGGACGCTGCCTGCCGAATTCCCGTGTTCCGTCCCGTTATCGGTATGGACAAGACGGAGATCATCGAGATTTCCCGAAAAATAGACACCTTTGAAACGTCCATCGAGCCTTACGAGGATTGCTGCACCGTGTTCACGCCCAAGCACCCCAAGACACGTCCCATTCTGGAAGAAGTTGTCAAGGCGCAGGAAAGCTTTGATTTTGAGCCCCTTATCGCAGAGGCTGTGGAGAATACGGAGCTTAAAGTTATCAAACTTTAATTATCTTAAATACAAATTGTATACGGGGGATTTACCTAAGGTAAAAGGATATACAAAACGTAAAATCAAACGACTGATATTTGTTAAAATCGACAATAAAACGGCTCAAAACTTGACAAAACGGTTACAAGGTAGTATTATTAGATTATATAGAAACTGGGGGAGAAGTGTAACCTTTTGTCGGTTTTGCTGTTTTCTTACTGATTTTCTGCAAATGAGGTGAGCAGATGGCAATGTCCAAATCCGCTCAGGCAGCTTACAAAAAGGCTGTCAAGGCGAAGAAAAAGAAAAAAAGAGGTCACTGGCTTCTTATACAAAAGGGCGACAGCTTCAAGGAAATAGTCAGCAAGATAATCACGCAGATAGCCTGTGTGGTGCTGGCAGGCTGTATTCTTATCCTCGGAAATGAAGCAAGGCTCATGCTTGCGAATTTTCAGCTGAATTCCTCCCTGCAGACTATTGTAAAGGATTTTTCCACCGTCGTTTCCGATGCTGTGGGCGGCGACAAGCTGACGCCCGCTGCCGAAAAGCTTTTGCAGCTTAACCCCGACACGGTGGGCTGGGTGGTCATTGACGGCACTAATGTCAATCTCCCTGTTGTTCAGCGGAAAACTTCCGACGGAAATGAGTATTATCTTACCCGTTCCTTTGACGGTTCGAGCAACAAAGCGGGTACCATTTTCCTTGATTTCAGAGCGACACTTAATGCCAAGGAGCGTTCGGAAAATCTTGTGCTTTACGGTCATAATCAGCGTGACAAGTCAATGTTCGGCGACCTTGCTCAGTACAAGCATAACATCGAATTTTACAAGGCGCACCCGACGGTGACCTTCTGCTCCAACTACCGTACGGACGTTTACAAGATATTTGCAATGTTCGTGACACCCGTCGAGCCTTATCAG
>JAEDOB010000128.1 GCA_016302225.1 Oscillospiraceae bacterium
CTTGAACAGTTTTTACTCTTAAATATTGTCTAACTTTTTGGGGTCACTTCATTTGCGCCGCGGGATATTTTCCGCTCTCGTTCTGGCTTAAATTGCCATTAACCATCAAAAAAAGCGGCATTACACATTGATTTATATAGTATTTGGTGTTAATATAATAAATTAGATTATTATGTCATAATATGCCATACGGGAGGGCGTCATGCCGCACAAAGCCTCATTTTACGAAAAGTACATAAAGAGAGCGTTTGATTTTTGCGGTGCACTTGCTGCGCTCATTCTCCTTGCAATCCCAATGGCGGTAATTGCAATACTCGTGCGGATAAAGCTCGGCAGTCCGGTGCTGTACTGCGCAACACGCATCGGCAAGGATGAAAAACCCTTCAAGATGTACAAGTTCCGCAGCATGACAAATGAGCGCGATGAAAACGGTGAACTTCTTCCCGATGCTCAGCGCATGACGAAGTTCGGAAGTTTTCTCCGTTCCACGTCGGCCGATGAGCTGCCAGAACTGTTTGCAATTTTAAAGGGCGATATGTCTTTTATTGGTCCCCGCCCTCTGCCCCCTGTTTATCTGCCCTACTACACCGAGGAAGAAGCGCTCCGCCACTCCTGCAAAGGCGGCATGTCCGGACTTGCTCAGGTAAACGGTCGTACCAGTATCACCTGGGATGAAAAATTCGCCTACGATATTGAGTATGTAAAGAACATGTCCTTCAAGCAGGATGTGATAATATTCTTTGCAACCATAAAAAAGGTGTTTGTAAGGGAAAATATAGGAGCGCCAGATGAGGGCGCAAATGTTGACCTATATTCTGTGAGAGAAGTACAGCGGCCTAAGCTTTACGGAAAGTGAGGAATCGGGCAGATATGCTTAGACAGATGATAGCAAAATTCAATTTTTATATTGAAAAACACTTTGGTGAGGGTGCTTCCATTTTAACCAAAACCAAACATGCAATCCTGGGCGTAATAGATTTTATTATCTATGGATCTACCGTAACTGATTATTTTGAACTGACGTTCTATAAAAAGAGCTCATTCGAAAAACGGAAATATATGACCTTCCGAGATTCCAACAGGTTTTCCAAGGCCTTTGATGATTTGGATGAGGGATGGAAACTTTCCCAAAAAACAGAGCTTTCAACTTGGGTGGGCAAATACTTCAAGCGGGAGCAGATAAGCACCGCAGAAATGAGCTTTGCAGAATTCGAGAGTTTTTGTGATAGACATCCGACTTTCCTGTTTAAGCCTTCAGATGGTTCGTGCGGAATCGGCATCGAGATAATCAAGGTATCCGAGATAACAGACTTTCATAAAGTATATGAAAGTCTTCATGCGAAAGACGGAGTGCTTGATGAGTACATTGTTCAGCACAGGAGTATGGAAAAACTGCACCCCCAATCTCTTAATACACTTCGTGTTGTCTCGGTCAGGATCGGAACGGAGGTTAACATTGCTGCAGCTGTTTTGAGAATGGGAAACGAAGGCAGTTCTATAGATAATTACTCCGCAGGTGGTATAGTAGCACCGGTTGATATCAAAAGTGGTTTGGTTACCGCAGCAGCGGAGGACATCTATGGAAAGAGGTATGTTTTTCACCCTTATACAGGCGCACAGATTGTTGGCTTTAATGTTCCCAGCTGGGGAAAAGTAATCGATCTGGTAAGAGCTGCGGCGGCAGATGCGCCGTTATCCTATATTGGTTGGGACGTCGCTGTCAGGCAGGACGATTGCGTAATTGTTGAAGCTAACTATCGGCCGATGATTAATGCAGTTCAAGCCGCAGACGGCGGAGGAAAAAAAGAACAGTTCGACTCGTATATTGAGCAGTTAAAAAAAGAGCGTTTGAAAAAATGAAGAAGCTAATGATTCTTGGAGGCGGACCAAACCAGATACCGCTTATAAAAGCCGCAAAGAAAAACGGATATTATGTTATTGTCTGCGACTTCAACGAAAACGCCCCCGGCGTGAACCTCGCAGACGAGCTTTGCCTTGTGAGCATAATGGATATGGAGGGCATTCTTGAAGCGGCACGGAAATCTGAGATTGACGGTATAATTTCAAACTCAGAACCTGCAATGCCTATAGTCGCTTATATCGGCAATTCACTTGGCTTGCCTTCTAATGCCTATGAAACTGTTTCAGCAATGACGAATAAATTCAAGTTCCGCACATTGCTGAAAGATAATCACTTCACAGTGCCTGGATTTGGCTCCGCCGAAACATTCAACGAGGCAAAGAGTTTATTTGGCCGGCTGAATAAGCCCATAATGATAAAGCCCGCAGTATCTTCAGGCAGCCGAGGTGTGGCAAAGCTTGAAAGCGAAGAACAGCTTAAAACTGCCTTTGAAGATGCACAGCACTACTCCCGTAACAACAAGGTAATTCTTGAGGAGTATATATACAACACATGCAGCCACATTGTAGGCGGAGATATTTTCGTTAGCGGCGGAAAGGTCGTATTCTTCGGCCTTATGAGCTGCATTCGTGATACCGTTAATGCTCCGCTTGTCCCTAAAGGCGAGATCTATCCCGCAGTTTTGAACAGTAGCCAATCTGATAATGTAAAAAATGAGTTGTCAAGAGCCGTTAGCTCGTTGGGAATTAAATTTGGAGCAATTAATGTTGAAATAATGATCGATTCCCAGGGCAATCCCTGTTTTATCGAGCTCAATCCGCGCAATGGCGGCAACTGCATTCCCGAGGAACTGCTTGCTGCAACAGGATTTGACATATTTGACGCGACCGTCCGTGCCGCAGTCGGCGAAATGATTGACGACCATCATACAACAAGTATTGTGCCATATGCTACATATATGGTAAGTAGTAACAAGCCGGGAATACTTAAGAGTGTTGGCTTTTCTAAAAAAGTGAAATCTTATATTGACGCTTACTTTCCCGATGTAAAATGCGGTGATATGGTCGAGCCTTTTATTAATGCTGACAAGCGGCTTGGTGTGTTGATGCTGCGCTTTAAGAGCATTGAAGAGCGTGACGATATTCTTGCAAACATCGAAGACCACATTTTTGTGGAGGTTGAGTAATAGGTGGAAATCGGCAGCGAATTTTGGGACGCACCTTTGACGGAAAAACAGAATAACCTGTGCAGCGGCAATGCGTATAACACGCTTTCAGGGCGAACGGCGCTTGAAGTAATCGCCCGTGACTTAAAAGCAGAGCGTGGCGCAAAAAGCGTTTATATGCCTGCATACTGCTGTGATTCAATGATCGCGCCGTTTGAGAAAAACGGCTACGAGGTGAAGCTTTATGCAGTTGAGCCTTACAGCAACTCAATCCATCGCCAGATATTTACCGATCACGGCTGTAATGCGATATTACTGCTGGACTATTTCGGCTTTGAATCGGAGGAAACCGAAGTCTTTGCAATGGCGGAAAGGCTCCGCGGAACAGCGGTAATCCTTGATCGCGTGCAGTCGGCGTTTTCAGCTGCAAAGGCGTGTACCTATGCAGATTACACCATTACCAGCTGGCGTAAATGGTTTTTCTCATGTGCGGCAACAGCGGAGAAAAAATGCGGCGAATGGCTTGTTACCAAACCGAATAGAGTCAACGAAGAATACATTGCCCTGCGCCGTGAGGCGGCAAATCTGAAAGCCAAATACATAGGAACCGGGGTCGGTGAAAAGCAGAGGTATCTTGAAAAATTCAGTGATTCGGAAGGCATTCTTGAAAATGACTTTGTTGAATATGCCGCCGAAGCGCAGAGCCTTGAGGAACTCAGACATATTGATGCTGACTTCATAATATCCCGTCGCAGAGAAAATGCCGAGTATCTCCTTGATGAACTGAAAACTATGCCATCGGATATTATCAGACCGCTGTTTGCAGAGATGAATGATGGCGATGTTCCTTTGTTTGTTCCTGTGCTTTTGAAGCCTGAACTGAGAGATGGGCTTAGACAGCATCTCATTCAAAACGAGATATATTGCCCCGTTCACTGGCCATCGGAATTGGCCGGCGCAAACAGACTTTATGACAGCGAACTGTCGCTTATATGCGACCAGCGCTACAGCATTGAAGATATGAAGCGCGAAATTACTCTCATTAAGGATTTTTTATAGAGAATGGATATATATTTTAATCCCGACTATGGAAAACTGAATGAACAGATAGAACGAGGCACTGCTGAAACATTCCGCTTTTCCTGCGAATACGGCACAGTACACAGCGTTTATATAAAGCGCATGGTGCCGTACATAATTGACGGCGAGCAGTATTTCGACGCAATAACACCATACGGCTATGGAGGCCCTGTTGTTGTAGAATGCACTGATAGGGGAAAGCTCCTCGAAGCTTATGCGCAGGCTTATGTTCAACACTGCAATTCAGAGAAGATAGTTGACGAGTTTGTGCGTTTTCATCCGCTTGCTGAAAATGCACTGGATTTCGGCGGCATTTACGAAATCAGCTACAACCGCCATACGCTTGCAGTTGACCTTACCGACGATAATTACAGCGCTGTACAGTTTTCCCCTGACTGCCGCAACATGATAAGAAAAGCTGCAAAGAAGGGCGTGACAGTTGAAGTCGATGAGGAGTGTGTTCATCTTGATGACTTTATTCGCCTGTACTATGCCACTATGGACAAGAACAACGCCAGCGAGTATTACTACTTTGACAAAAACTATTTCAAACAACTCAAGGCGATCCCAGATAACAAGCTGATTCTAATCAACGCTTATGCTGAAAGTGAGATAATCGCTTCGGCGATGTTCATGTATTCTGACAAATATTTACACTATCATTTATCCTCCACCGATCCCGGATTTTACTCTTACGCCGCCAACAATATCATTCTTTCCACAGCAATCGATTACGGCAGGGAGCGTGGGCTCAAATGGCTGCATCTGGGCGGTGGACTATCATCTTCCGAAAAGGATAATCTTTTTCGCTTCAAGCGCAGCTTTGGACGCACGGACAACAACCTTAAAGATTTTTATCTGGGTAAGGCAGTGTTCATACCCGAGGTTTATGAAAAACTTTGCGGAATCGCAAGAGCAAACGGTGTGGAGAACGACGGCTTCTTCCCCGCATACAGGAAGGCACACTGATGAAGATTTTTATTGCTGCAAACGACAGCTACGGTCTGTATATATTCCGCCGAGATTTAATTAAACGACTTATCGACGACGGCCACGAGGTGTATGCAGCACTTCCCGTCGGCGAGTGCACCGAGCGCATTAAGGAGCTTGGTTGCTGCTTTATTGAAGTACCTGTTGACAGACGGGGCATCAGTCCGAAAAATGACCTCAGTTTGCTATTGACTTACATTAAGTTTCTGCGAAAAGTCAGACCAGATATGGTGATAACATACACCATTAAGCCTAATGTCTACTGCGGACTGGCCGCAAGACTTCTGCGCATTCCCTATGCAGTCAACATCACAGGGCTGGGAACCGCGTTCCAGCGGGAGGGCTTGGTAAAGAGAATTGCAAAGCTGCTTTACCGTATAGGCTGCGGAAAAGCAAAGATCGTGTTCACGGAGAATCCCGGTGACAGGGATACCCTATGCAGCATGAAACTCTTTAAGCCCGAGTTGATTCATGTTCTGCACGGAGCCGGCGTTAACACGGAGCACTATGCTTTCGCTCCCTACCCTGAAGAAAGAGAAGTAACCCGTTTCCTGTTCATCGGACGAATAATGCAGGAAAAGGGTATTAATGAATACTTTACTGCGGCAGATAAGCTGATATCCGACGGGGTTAATGCACAGTTCTGCATTGCCGGAAGCTACGACGAAGATGAATATAGATCCGTTGTGGAAGAACGGTCAAGATCTGATAGTTTTGTATTCCACGGCTGGCTTGACGATATACGCCCTGCGATTGAGCAGGCACATTGCTTTGTCCTGCCAAGCTGGCACGAGGGTATGGCAAACACTCTGCTTGAGTGCGGAGCTATGGGCAGGCCGATTATTACGAGCAATATCCACGGCTGTCTTGAAGCAGTTGATGAAGGTAAGAACGGCTATCTGCATGAGGTCAAAAATGCCGACAGCCTTTATGAAACAATGAAAAAGTTTGCAGATCTTCCATACGACGAGAAAGCGGCAATGGGAAAACGCTCCAGAGAGTTCGTTTGTGCTAATTTTGATAAAAAGCAGGTAGTTGAAGATACAGTCAGCAGCCTGTATGACAAGGTGAAACAATAATGGACATGGTCTTTGTATACGAAGATAAAATCGCTCAGGACAGTAATGGTAATTACTATACGGGCTCTGCTTTCTCTCAGGCGGTGTTCGACAGATATCTGCAGGTTTTTGACCACATAACCCTGCTGATGCGTAAGGCCGATGTTGATCCCGATGATACTGAAACACTGTCCAGAATGAACAAGCTGAACGCCGAGAGGATAGATGTTGTTATTCTTCCCAACCTTACAGCAAGCATAAAAAACTATCTCAGTTTAAAGCTTAGACGTGAATTCCGGAAGATTGTTATAGCTAACATCACACCCGACAGGGCAGTAATAATCCGTGCGCCTTCTTCAAGCGGGACAATAGCTGCAAAGCATTGCCGTAAAATCGGGAAGCCCTATCTCGCCGAGGCCGTCGGATGCCCCTGGGACAGCCTTTGGAACCACAGTCTCCGGGGCAAGCTGCTCGCGGCAA
>JAEDOB010000004.1 GCA_016302225.1 Oscillospiraceae bacterium
AACTACGTCCTTGTCCGTTCGTGAGATAGCAGAGCTTTGCGGATATGAAAATGACGTCCATTTTATAAGACAGTTCAAAAAGCGTACAGGAATGACTGCTACGGAATTCAGAACGTGTTGATATTACTGCAAAGTCGATAAAGTAAATGACAAAAATTATTTTACTTTGAGCGGGATTTGAGTTAGGTATATATGTCGTTTGCTATAATTTGAGCCGACCGTTTCATCGATGGGTTTGACAGGTACAGCTGTATTGTTAAAGCAAAAAATTCATATTTATCGCTTTTTAAATTCACATACATAAGATATAATTTAATTGTATTTGAATGCAAGAAAATGACCGTTGTTCATTTTTAAAATTTTAGGGGATTATTGACAATGAAAAAATTGGTTATCTTTGATCTTGACGGTACTCTTGTTAATTCCATCGACGATCTTGCCGATGCAGCCAATGCCGCTTTGATCGAAAATGGATTTCCCGCAAGAAGCACTGATGAAATAAGGCAATTTGTGGGAAACGGTGCTGCCGAGCTTTTGCGCAGGGCACTGCCCGAGGGAGAGTATAATGCCGAAACCGCAGCAAAAATGCGAAGCTGCTTTGATTCGGCATACAGAAAAGGCTTTGCCGTTAAAACAAAGCCATACAAGGGAATTCCCGAGCTTCTTGATGAGCTCAAACGCAGAGGAGTACTTTTGGCGGTTGCGTCCAATAAGCCTGATGAGTTTACTAAGGCTATCGTTTCACATTTTTTCGGAGATACATTTGACGCTGTTCAGGGGCAGACGGACAGTATCCCAAAAAAACCGGATCCCACCGTGGCACTGGAAATTATGCGAAAGCTGAATATTCCGAAGGAATTTACGGCATTTGCGGGAGATTCGGACGTAGATATACATACTGCGGCTAATTCAGGGGTGACCTCTATCGGGTGCAGCTGGGGCTTCAGAACTGCTGAAAGCCTCAGAGAAGCAGGGGCAGATTATATAATCAACAGTCCGTCGGAAATGGCGGAGCTGAATATTTTTCCTGTTTCGGGGGTAAAATAATCAAAATGGATAGGGCATTTAGGGAATGCTCTGCTCTGAAATCGAAAGGAAAGTTTTGCTATGCTGAATATTAACGAGAAATATGTGACAGAGGAATATAACGACGAAGGCGAGCTTATTAAATTTGAGGTAAACTGTCCCGATGATTATAACTTTGCATACGATATTATCGACGAAATAGGCAGGCAGACACCCGATAAAAAGGCTATTATCTGGGTTGGAAATGACGGAAGTGAGAAGATATTTACTTATGCCGATCTTGCGAGAGAGTCAAACAAGGCTGCAAATATGTTCCTGGCTCACGGTGTCAAAAAGGGCGACAAGGTCATCTGCGTACTGAAAAGACATTATCAGTTCTGGATAATTACATTTGCACTGTGTAAGATAGGTGCAATCATTATCCCAGCCACTAATCAGCTGAAAAAGAAGGATTATATTTACCGTTTCAATGCTGCCGAGGTGGATTATATCGTTGCCACAGCAGACGGTGATGTTACGGATAATGTGGAGCTGGCACTTAATGATTACAAGCTTCCCGGTGAGAAATTTATTGTCAACGGAAATAAGGACGGCTGGCTGAATTTTGACGATGAATGCGCAAAATTTCCCGATACGCTGGAGCGTATTTATGGCAGCGCTTATGATGATATGCTGCTGTATTTCACTTCCGGCACGACGGCTTATCCCAAGATGGTAGTTCACAATCAGACATATACGCTGGCGCACATTATCACCGCAAAGCATTGGCATCATCTGGACGACCACAGCTTACACCTTACCGTTTCCGAAACGGGCTGGGCAAAGTGTATGTGGGGCAAGATGTACGGTCAGCTTATAATGGAATCCTGTCTGTTCATCTATGATTTCGACCGTTTCAATGCTCATGACCTTCTTGTTAAACTGGAAAATTACAAGGTAAATTCCTTCTGCGCTCCTCCGACAATTTACAGATTTCTCGTTAAAGAGGGCATTGAGAACTATGATTTCTCCTGCCTTGAATATGCAACAACTGCGGGCGAAGCACTTAATTTCGAGGTTTACAAGAGATTTCTTGATTATACGGGCATAAAGCTGATGGAAGGCTTCGGTCAGACGGAAACTGTTCTGCTGGTGGGAAATCTTTTCGGAGCAAAGACAAAGCCCGGTTCTATGGGACGTCCCGTGCCGCTGTTTGACATTGAGCTTATCAACGAGGACGGCAAGCCATGTGAGGTAGGCGAAGCGGGTGAGATATGCGTTAAGATGAACGGCAAGCACCCCATCGGTGTTTTTGACAGATATTACAATGACCCCGAGGCAACCGCAGCAGCATTCAGGGACGGTTATTATCACACCTGTGACACTGCTTACAAGGACGAGGACGGTTTCTTCTGGTATGTGGGACGTACCGATGATGTTATCAAGTCTTCGGGATACAGGATCAGTCCTTTCGAAATAGAAAGCGTTCTTATGGAACACCCTGCCGTTCTGGAATGTGCGGTAACGGGCGTTAAGGACGAGATCAGAGGAATTGCCGTAAAGGCGACCATAATCCTCACCTCGGAATACAAAAACAAGGCAGACGATGCCCTTAAAAAGGACATTCAGGATTATGTTAAGAAAAACACAGCACCATATAAATATCCCAGAGTGATAGAGTTTGTTGATGAGCTTCCGAAAACTATAAGCGGAAAGATCAGACGAGTTGAGATCCGTAAAAAGGATAATGCAGACAAGTAAGCTTTGGGCGCTGCTTGGTAGGATCATGCAACAGCCGCCGATTTTGTTCGGCGGCTGTTTTCGGAGTGAATGACAATGAAAAAAGCATCAAGGATAGCTTTTGTGGGATTTGAATTTCTCTGCTGGTCGTTCATCGGCTGGCTGTATGAAATAACGCTGACCTTTATCGCATACGGAAGATATGAGGACAGGGGAATGCTGCATCTGCCGCTCTGTCCCATATACGGCTTTTGCGGGCTGATAGTGCTGCTGACTTTGGGGAAGATAGAGAACAAGGCTTTGTTCTTCGCCGCAAGCACAGTTTTGATAACGGTCATAGAATACGCTGTTTCCTACATACTTGACAAATGCTTTAACCTATGGCTTTGGGATTATTTTAGCTGGAAATTTAATCTGAACGGGCGGGTGGCTTTGGGCAGCAGCCTTATTTTCGGGGTATTGGCACTGCTGATGATAAAGGTACTGCACCCTTTGGCAAATCGCATTTATGATAAGCTGCCCGAAAAGGTGACTGCCGGGGCTGGAATATTGTCTGCTGCAATAATTATATTTGACTTTATTAATGTTACATTGCTTTGAAAGGAGCTTCATAATGGATATTCATAAAAATTATACTTTGGGTGAGATTTTCAGCAAATGCTGTAATGCTGACAGAAAAAAGCTGCTGCTGTTTTTCCTGTTGGGCTCGCTTGTTGTAAACATTATTTATGTTACGGTTTATGATGCGTGGCTTATGGGTACTCCGGAGTCTGATATGGATTCATATTTTTACATAAATGCAGCTCATATGCTTTTTGAAGATTTTCCAAGTTTTGTCCAGAAATACGGTGCAATGCCGTATTATTGGACATATATCCTGTTCCTAGGGGTAATGATAGCTGTCTTTGGAGAGAATTTCTTTCTTATAGCGCTTGTTCAGGCAATAATAAGTTCATTTTCAGTACCGATACTTTATCTTGCGGCAGAAAAGGTCAGCGATGACAGACGTATCCCATTTATATCGTCATTAATTTATATGTTTTATTTTTCAACTGTCAGATGGACAATTCTGATAGGAAGTGATTTTCTCGGTGCGGGATTTATGCCTGTGTGTCTGTATTTTTTCTTTTCGTATCTTAAAGAAGAAGAACCCGCAAAGCGCAGAAAATATTTGATAAAACTGCTTATCTCCCTTGTAGTTTACTTTACTATGCGAACAATTGCAGCTACATTTATTGTCTGCATTTTGTTGATTGTAATATGGAGAAACGGGAAAAAGACGAGGATAATTGCAGGAAGCGTATTTGCAGTAGTTATTGTATCGATAATTGTCGTTCTTCTTTCTTCAGGAACAGAGCTTCATACGCTTTGGGATAATCTTGACTATTTTACAGGTTTGTATAAAGACGGAGCCATTGTAAAAAGACTTTACCATTACATTTACGCTCAGGATGCTGAATACGGGACATTCCCATTCTATTGGGCTTGTCTTGGTGTTATTTTCTATCGTTTCTTCTATTACTGGACGGCGATTGATGTTGGTGTAAATAACGGACGATATTATCCGAGAACTACTTATGCGATTACTCACTATTTGCCTAATCTTTATATATTCAGTGCTATGTTTCTGGGAATGATAATCAGCAAATTCAGAAAGGACAGAGAAGCATCAAATATCAAGCTTATTTCGGGGATAATCTGGGTATGCTGCATCGTTCAGATACTGTGCGAGATAAATGCTAACTGGCGTTACCGTGACATTATAATGCCCATGTGCTTCATTGTATGTGCATACGGAACGGTAAGAATGTACGATATGCTGAAAAATTCAGCGGTAACTTCCAAAGCCGAATGCTGATCGGGGTGATATAAATGTTTTACGAACAGCTGATAAAGCTTTGTGCCGGCAGCGGCATTAACCCTTTTCTTCTTATGCGGCATTTGAATGTGAATACCGATTGTCTGCGCCGATGGGAAAAGGGCGGACCTGTTAATTCCGATGTGCTTTTGAAGCTTTCGGAGTTTTTCGGCGTGTCGGTGGACTATCTTTTGAAGGGTGACAGGGGAGAAAAGGGCTTCAAGCTGAGTGACCGTGAGAAGGAATATATTCTGAAATTCCGTATGCTCAATACAATGGACAAGGGGCGTATTCTGGAGCGTATGGAGGTTTTCATCGAGAATGAGCGGGAAAGCCTTGATGAACGAAACACTAGGACTAAGCTTATTACCGAGAAAACCGATGAAGCTGCCAATTCCGATGATGTTAAACTGACGGAGGACGACTGATGAGCGATATAAAGGTCAATTTTTATGAAAGCGTTCCCGATGAGCGTCTGAAATTCGCTGTGATAGTTTCCAAGTATATGGGCAGATGGGTTTGGTGTAAGCACAGGGAGCGAGATAGCTACGAAATTCCGGGAGGACACCGTGAAGTCGGGGAGAATATAACCGATACTGCAAGGCGGGAGCTTTACGAGGAAACGGGTGCGGTGGATTTTTCGCTTTTTCCCGTTTGCGTTTATGCTGTTGAAAAGGACGGAGAGGAAACCTGCGGAATGCTTTTCTCTGCTGAAATATATGAAATGGAAGCTGAGCTTCACAGCGAGATAGAGCGGACAGAGCTGTTTGACGGTTTGCCCGAAAAGCTTACATATCCCGAAATACAGCCAATCTTATTTGAAAAATTAAAAACATGCAAAGCAATGAAGGTTATGAACCTGCTTGTGATATACAGCAGCGACCGCAAGGAGATACTTATGTGCCGCCGAAGAAAAGACCCATACAAGGGACTTCTCAACTTCACGGGAGGAAAGGTAAAGGACGGGGAAAGCAGCATCGACGCCGCCTATCGTGAGCTTTACGAGGAAACCTCCATAACCGACAAGGACGTTTCGCTTGTGCATTTTATGGATATGGTGTACTATACCTATGGCTGCAAGCTGGAGGTTTTTGTGGGACGGCTGAACAAGTCGGTCATTGTCAGCGGCAGCGAAAATGAGCTTTTGTGGTTTCCTGCGGACGGTGATTTTTCCGATACAAAGGTATTTGCGGGTGAGTGGAATATCCCGCATATTATTGAGATGATAAGAGATGACCCGAGTGTACTAAATTAGTAAAAAACGCCTTTCATCGTGATGATGAAGGGCGTTTTTTTCATAAGTTTCTGAGAAGCTTGACCTTGCAGAGCATTGGCGGGGGAAGAATGCTGCGGTACAGGCTGTGATAATCCTCGTAGGTGACGGTGCAGCTGTTTGTGAGTATTTCCATATGAACGCCGAACAGGTCAACTTCAAATGGCATAACGCTCATTCCGCTGCGGAGATAGAAGTTCTTTCTGCGAATCCGTTCTTCGGGACAGTTCTGCGGGTCAAGGGTGCTTTCAATTTCAAGGAAAAAGCGTTTGCCCACATATTTCTCTTGCAAAAGCTGCAAAGCCTCGCTGCCCGTTCCCTTGCCTCGTCCTTCGGGGGATATTGCAAAATAGTCCAGCAGAACCAGATCCTCATATAAAACGGTTATGGCAAGTCCTAAGAAATCGCCGTTATCGCTTTCAAGGCAGAGCATTTCGCTTTTGCCTTTTTTGTTCAGCTTTTTTATCATCGCAAACGGCTTTCGTTCCGCCTTTGGAAATGCTTCGAGATACAGTTTTTCTACGTCTGACAGCTGCTTAACGCTGTCTGCTTTTACAATTTTCATATAAGTTCCTTTCGCAATATAAAGTATTTAGCTGTAATTTTTCGGAAAAATCGGGCATAAAATAATACTGACCTCTGCAAACACTATTGTATTGGAGTGAGTATTGTGACCGAAAAGCCACAGGGGGAGCAGCGCAGCAGAAGCGTTATCCTCGGCGAGTACATTCTGGAAAACAAATCTACTGTTCGGGCGGCGGCAAAACAGTTTGGAATAAGCAAAAGCACGGTACATAAAGATATTACCCAGCGTCTGCCCATAGATAATCCGCAGCTTTATCCGTCGGTAAAGCATATTCTGGAGATCAACAAGCAGGAACGGCATATCAGAGGAGGAATGGCAACTAAGCACAAATATGAGGAAGAAAAGCTCAGAAAATCTTAGTGGGGGAGAGTTCCCTAAATTAAAAGCAAACCGAATTCCCAAAATTTCAGCGGAATTCGGTTTGCTTGATTTTAGTTAAAACGAACAGATCAGCCCATCTTAGACATATAATCGTCCTTGATCTTCTGCAGACGGATAGCGTCTTCCTTACGCTGCTGACGGCAGTTTTCCTGGATCTGGCGGGTTTCCTCAATACCGTTGACGATGGTCTGCCAGGTCTTTTCGAGGGTTTCCACCTTTATGGAGCTGCCCGAAGCAAGCTGTGTGGTCATCTTTGTCTGATATACGGTGTTTTCCGCATTCTTGAGAAGCAGCTCGTTTGTCTTGGCATCGAGAGCGCTCATGCCCTCTGCCATAACTCTCTGACGCTTGAGCATTACAGCCTGTGCAAGGGACTGCTTGAATACAGGCATTGTGATGATAAATGCGGAATTTATCTTTCTGATAAGATTCAGGTTGGAATACTGCATTGCTTTGAGCATTGGAACGGTCTGCATTGCAACGTTTTCTGCAATTTTCAGGTCCATAACTCTCTGCTCGAGAATATCCTTAACGTGGATAAGGTTATCGAGATCCATCTGAGATGTTCCTGTGGGGTCTGCTGCAGCCTTCTGGCGGTATTCTTCGATGTACTGGTCAAGCTCAACGCAAGCCTGTTCGCCTGCCATAATGTACTTCAGAAGCTCCTGATAATAGTTGATGTTAGCGTTAAACATTGTTTCCAGCTTAACGTTGGACTGCTCGATCTCGTTCTCATACTTTTTCAGAGCAACGTAGATCTTGTCAACGTCCTCACCCATAGTATGGTACTTTTCGAGGATCTTTTCCAGCTGCTTCTTTGCATTGGAGAAAAGCTTTTTAAAGCCTGTTTCGGACTTGGGGTCAAGCTCGGTGGCATCGAAGCGATCCATTACCTTAGAAAGTGCGGTAAGCAGTTCGCCCGAATCATTTACCTGTGCAATGCTGAGAGAATTCAGCACCTGGTCGGAGGCCTTGGAGATCTCCTCGGCTACTTCGTTACCGAATTTTACGAGGGAGTTGGGATTGTTTACGTCGATCTGGCTTACAAGCTTGTCGATCTCAGGGCTGCGGGCAAGCTCAGTCTTTATCTCCTCGGTTTTTGCGACCATGGAGAACTGAGGCTCCTCTACGGGCTGAATGTTCATCTGAGGAGCGGGAGCTGCTTCAACTGTGGTGGTTTCCACCATCTCCTGTGCTTTTTCTGCGGAAGGTTTGAACTGTAATGGCATAATACTAACGACCTTTCTTTCTGAATTTATTGAATAATCCGCCGCCCTTTGCGCTTGCTGCATCGGGAAGCTTGAATTTCGGGATACGCAGGTCATACTTGAAATCGTTCATGGTGTAGCTTTCAAAAGCGTTCATATCAATGTACGATTCAAGGTTACGATAACCTGTGGGAGTGTAAATAAGAATGTCAAAGCCCAGCGAGTTTATCAGCAGAAGCTGAGTGCATTCCACTTCGCTGAAGGTGTCCTCAATATTGTCGATAATTATGAACTTGGGGATAGCTTTCGTGAAATCATAAAGCTGCAGCAGCCTAAGCAGTGCTCGGTCGAAATTCGTTCCGACGTACAGTACCAGCGGAACAAGGATCTGCGGGTCTACTTTAAGATAGCCGCTGTCGATGACCTCCTGAATTTTCTCAAAGATAAGGTATTGCAGATCGTCGGAGAGAAAGCCGTATTTATTCATCGGCGAGGATTTCAGCTTGCGAACATCTACCTTTGTACCGTTATAGAATGGACGATAGGGCGCAAGAGTGGCATTTGTAAGCTGACGCACAGACGGTGATTTCGTAGTTATTATTGTATTGGGCGAAAGCTTGGAGCGGACATCGTCCCAATATTTGTTGGCATTTCCGTCGGGAACACCGCTTATTTTTGCGAAAATATTCGGGATAATAACACGGTCGTTGTCCGCACGGAATCCCGAACGGTACTTAGCTTCCTGATGCCAGAGAATGTCTATTTCCTCATATGTGGTTTTGAGGGTCATAGAAGTAAGCTTTGAGAACTGGAAATCACGGAAGAACACCGAATCGCTGTAAAGCATGGTGTCCAGCTCACGCTCGGCGTTATATGCGACCGTTGCGATCTTTGCCTTAACGGGCTTGGTCGGGAACGGTTCAACAGGCATGGAATTAGGCAGCTCGAAAATCTGCATATTATGCCCCGCATTTGCGTTTGATACCATATCGTAGCAGGATTTATCGGGATTGATATACACAACGTCCATACCCGCTCTTGAAGCAAAATGCAGGAACATCAGCTCGGTAAGGGTAATATTTCCGTAGTAGAAAATTATGGGAATTTCCGAGGACATTCGGTAAGCATCGGAAGAAACGCAGAGCATATACCATGAGATAAGCTTGACGCCGTGAACAAAAACCGTTTCGGGGGAAGTGGCGTTCATCAGCTTCATTTCCTCGATAAATGCGTATCGGACGATAGGCGTTCTTTCGGGCTTGTTCTTTATCTCGATCTTCATCGCCAGCATATCTATCATACTTTCCACGTCCAGCGAACCGTCACGGGGTATATCGGAAAATATCTTTACCTGGTCGCTGTCGGGATTTTTGAAGCCGTTGGAAACGAAGAGCATCAGCTTGTCGGACTTTGAGAGATTGTTTTTCATCTCATAAAGGATATTTGTGTAAATGTCCTTTTCGTTATATCCTATCATTGCTGCGGAATAAACAGGGGTAAGCTCCGACTTATTGAAATGATTTCCCCGTGAGGATATTCTCTGAAAATGGGATTCGATTATATCCTCGGGGAGCTTATCGACAGAGGTTGTAATGTTCTGAACATTTCTGGTCACCTGCGGGGTGAAGGTTTCGTACATTTTCTTGATAAGCTCAAGATTTTTCGGGTCAAGCTTACTGAATTTCAGCTCAAATTTTTCGTGGAGATTTCCCGTTTTTGTTTCGGAAAATACGCCCGACGGGTCAGCCTCGGCATATGCGCCGTTGTCGGAAAAGCTGAACATTGTGACCTTTAATCCCAGTCTGCTGAGAAGATAAAGATAGTAAATGTCGTATTTTGACACTTCATCATTTATGTAAAGCACGCTGTTTACAGGCTTTTCGGAATATCTTGCAAGCCAGCATACTAGCTTTACATAAGTGTTTTTGAAGGCAGACTGCGATACCGAACGGGCGGCAGCGTCCCTGATGACAGAATAAACGGTATCTGCTGCGTCCTTTGGCTGGAGTCCCTTGACATAATTGTCAAGCTTGACCATACCCCGCTGACAAAGGGTGAGCATATCCTCCAGAACCTCATCTGAATTTACCGAGGTGCGGTTAAAGTTTACAGCGGTCATCAGCTTTGACAGCTCATTCTGCGACGGATTGGGAATAGCTGAGGTAATGCAGACACCGCCTGCTGCGGCATCTGCATACAGCTTTGACAGCATACGGCTCATTTCCGTTTTATCGTCATACCCCACATATCTCTGAAAATTGGAATTCCTGACCGGCTGGCGGTCGGGATGAACCAGATTAAGCAAAAAATTTCACCACCAAATTGTAAAAAATACTTACATAATACCATTATACTATACATAATATACTATGTCAAGATTTTTTGATAAATTTTATCTGCGATTTCTTTAAAAATCGGTCCAGCCGTTGCATTTCCCGTGTAACCGTCCTCAACAAGCACGGCCACGGCGTATTTCGGACAGTCTGCGGGGAAAAATCCCGTGAACCAGCAGTTGAGAAGCTCGGCACCCGTTTCGTCAAACCGTCCTGTCTGGGCGGTGGAGGTTTTTCCGCCCGCTGTGACCTTTTCGGGGACTGCCATTGAATTTTCCTTGTAGACCGTGTCTATCATAAATTCCCTTAGCTTTGCCGAAATTTCCGCAGAACAGGCTTTTGAATATACCGGAGATTTTTCGTTTGGCATATATCGGTCAATATCCTCGGTGGTTCCTCTGACAAGCAGGGGACGTGGTGCATTTCCTCCGTTTGCAATTGCAGATGTCATAACCGCTATCTGAACGGGCGTTGCAGTCAGATAGCCCTGACCGAAGGAAAAATTTGCTTTTTCTGCCGGAACGGACAGCTGCTTGACCGTCGGCAGGCAGCCCTTTTCGCTGTATATCCCTCGGCAGAGATATGCGCCGTTCCCGAAGCCGAAGCCTCTTGCGGTGTCAAGCAGCTTTTCGGGGGAAATATAGCTTGCAAGCTCGATGAAATAGGTGTTGCAGGATTCCACAACGGCATTTTTCATGGACAGGTCGCCGTGTCCGCCCCATTTGTGGCAGTTGAATATCTGACCGCTTACGTCCGACGAGCCTGTGCAGTTAAAGGTAAATTCCTCGTCAAATCCCGAAGAAAGCGCCGCTGAACAGGTCACCAGCTTAAAAATAGAACCGACGCAGTAGGGCATAAGCGCACGGTTCACAAAGGGTGCGTCCGTGCGGTCAAGATAGTTTTCGGGTGCGGTGGGATCAAAGTCGGGAAAGCTTGCCATAGCCTTAATCTCGCCGCTGTAAACGTCCATTACCACAATTGCGCCTTTTCCGATGTTTTTGCCTGCGTTCTCGCATATGCGTTGGATATCCGCATCAATAGTTGTCACAACACCCGCTCTTACCTCTTTGGACGGACATATCTCATATTTCCCGCCGGAAAGAACATCTCCCAAAGCGGACGCTTCATAGGTCACCGAACCGTATGAACGGTGGGAACGGATAAACTCGTTATATCCCTTCTCAATGCCGCAGACGCCCTGTCCGTCGCTTTCGTAGCCTATTACGTGAACGGCGGTCTGATCGGGCGTGTTTCTGACCGTGCCCGTGAACAGGCAGACATTTTCGCATTCTGGACAGTCTGCGGACACCTCTGCCATAAACGGTACGGCAGAAGCGGCTTGACTGAGAAACTCCGATTTGTCGGCGGCATAGGGAAGTACGGTCACAACAGCGTTTCCGTCGGGGTTTACAACGGCGTAATACTTCTTTTCGGTATTGTTCAGAAGCTGCCCGTTACAGTCGTAAACAGACGCATAGCTGCTTTTTGTGCGAATGGTGCAGCTGTTGTAGCTGCGGGTGCGCTTCTGCATATCTTCATCGGTGATTATCAGGGCTATCTTCATATAAATAAGGGAAAATCCCACGGCAAAGGCTACTACCAAAGCAAGCAGTCTGTTCAGCATTTTTACACGACCTTTCGGGAATATTATTGACGGAATTTTCCGTAAAATTCACCGAAAAGAAAAACGGCATAAACGACTAAAAAGTCGATTATGCCGTGAAAGCTTACATATGTTTATCAAAGCGCAATACTGTTCTTTATCTTTGCCGATGTAAGAGTATTCTTCATAAGCATTGCAATAGTCATAGGACCTACGCCGCCGGGAACGGGAGTGATATATCCCGCCTTTTCAAAGCAGGCGGCATAGTCAACATCACCGCAAAGCTTGCCGTTTTCCAGACGGTTCATTCCGACATCAATAACTACTGCGCCTTCCTTGACCATATCGGGGGTAACAAAGTTTGCACGTCCTACCGCAGCAACGAGGATATCCGCTCTGCTGCATACCTCAGCAAGGTTCTTTGTCTTGGAATGACAGATGGTAACTGTGCCGTTCTTGTGGAGAAGAAGCATTGCCATAGGCTTGCCGACAATGTTGCTTCTGCCGATAACAACGCATTCCTTGCCGCTTATCTCAACGCCTGTGGACGCAATGAGTTCCATTACGCCAGCGGGTGTGCAGGGGAGAAATGCAAAGTCGCCTATCATTATCTTGCCGACGTTTACAGGGTGGAATGCGTCAACGTCCTTTTCGGGCAGAATAGCATTGATAACAGCCTTTTCGTCTATCTGCTTGGGAAGGGGGAGCTGAACAAGAATGCCGTTTACGGTGTCGTCCTTATTCAGCTTGTCAACCAGAGCAAGAAGCTCCTCCTGAGTGGTTTCTTCGGGAAGTGCGTATTCAAAGGACTCAAAGCCCACCTCTGCGCAAGCCTTCTTCTTGTTGTTTACATAAACTCTCGAAGCGGGATTATCTCCCACGATAACCACCGCAAGACCGATGGAAATACCCTTTGCCTTGAGTGCCTCCGTTTCCTGTCTTACCTCGGATTTAACCTTTGCGGATATTGCCTTTCCGTCAATTACTGCTGCCATTTTCATCATTCTCCTTTTCGGTATTTTCGTTGTTTTCATCGACTATTTTATCCTCGGGACGAAGTTCTTCCGAATCCGAAGATTTTTTTGCTTTTTTCTCGGCTTTTTTGCGTTTTTCCTCTGCTTCGGCGGCTTCCTGCTCCTCGATGAATTTCTTGGACTCCTCGGTGTCCTTATAGAAAACGTAGTCGCCCATTCTGCGGATATGGATACGAATTCCTATAATAAGGCTGACTGCCGTCACAAAGCATATTGCCGCCAAAAGCTGAGATACTCTGATATGACCTATCATCAGACTGTCGGTACGAAGTCCTTCAATAAAAAATCTTACCAGACCGTACCAGCCGAGGTACATCAGGAAAATCTCACCGTCAAATTTGCGGTGCTTTGAGTAGAGGTGCAAAATAAGAAATCCCAAAAGACAAAGGAAGGATTCATACAAAAAGCAGGGGTGAACGGTTGAGTATGGGTCAATAACAAGACCTGTTTCATCAAAGATCCTGTCGGCATTGGCGGCAAGAAAGCTTTGTATTCGTCCGCTGGACATTCCGAAGATATTGTCCGTGTTCACGCCGAAGCATTCATGGTTAAAGAAGTTTCCCCATCTGCCAATACCCTGACCGATAAGAAAGCCAAGTCCCGCCAGGTCAAGCAGGGGAAGAAGCTTTACCTTGCGTATCTTTGCCACGGTACAGCCCACAAGAAGTGCGCCTATGAGTCCGCCGTAAATGGCAAGTCCTCCGTCCCTGAAAGCCAGTATCTCAATGGGATTGTCCTTATATTGGTCCCACTGAAAAGCAACATAGTAAAGCCTTGCCCCGATAAGTGCGCCGAAAAATCCCGCAAAAACTGCGTCAAAGGCTCTGTCGCTGCTGATTCCGAAGCTTTTCATTCGCTTGAAGCAGTAGATAAGTGCCAAAAGCAAGCCTGTCATTATTATAAGTCCATACCATTTTATTGCCAGATCACCAATGAAAAAAGCGTCCTTGTCAACATTTATGTCTATACCCAGCCCCGGAAAAACAATATTGGTCGGGTCAAGGGGCTGTACCTTTGTAAAGAGATAACTATTCATCGGAAGCTTCCTCCTCGGACTTAGGTTCGATAATTGAAAGTACTGCCTTTGACGTATCTATGGAGCAAAGCATTTTCTGAGCGTCCTCATAGGTCATATCGGCGATTATCTCCATCTGGTCAAAGGGTGAAACGCCGTCCATGTGGGAATTGAGCATAAGTGTAGCGGCTGCCTCCACATTGTCAAGCTCTCTTATCGCCGAACCGTAAAGGGACTTTTTCAGAGCATTGAAGCTTTCTCTGTCAAGACCTTCGGCTTTACAGCGTTCGATCTCCTCAATGATCGCCGAGAAAACTCTGTGCGGTTCTCTTGATTCTCCGCCAAAATATGGACAGAAGAAGCCATCTCCCGAAAATACGTCGGTATAGAAGGTGGAATTGATAAGCCCCTCATCGTAATATCTGCGGTAGAATGCCGAGCCTTCATATGCCAGAACGGCAAGGGTGATTTTTGCGGTAATATCTGCTCTCAGACCTTCAAGACCGCTTACGGGCGGCAGCTTGAAGCCGATATTGAACATAGGAACAGCGACCTCCAGCTTCTGTCTGACCTCGGGCTGTGCGACCGTGTTCGGTTCGTCGCCGAAGAAGCATACGGGGGACACGGGCTTGCCGTCCTTCAGCAGCCTGTCGCATATTTCGATAATTTTGTCCTCGTCAACATTTCCCGCAATACTCAGCACCATATTGTCAAGATTGTAGAATGCGTCATAGCACTGATAAAGCAGCTCCTTGGTAATTTCGCCAATACTTTCCACAGTTCCCGGAATGTCTATTTTTACGGGGTGATCATGGTACATTCCGCCCAGCATATTTGCGAAAACACGCCAGTCGGCATTGTCCTCATACATCTTTATTTCCTGGGCAATAATACCTCGTTCCTTTTCCACGTTTTCGTCGGTGAAATATGGCTCCTGAACGAAGGAGAGAAGTATTTCCAGCGATTCATAGAAATTATCGGAGCAGGAGAACAGGTAACAGGTCTTGTCAATGCTTGTGTAGGCATTTCCCGAAGCACCCGTTTTGGCGTACTGCTCAAAAACGGGGCAGTCCTCGTTCTCGAAAAGCTTATGCTCCAGATAGTGGGCAATGCCGTTGGGGACAACGGTAAAATCCTTGTCCTCGGGCAGCTTGAAAGTATTGTTAATAGAACCGTATTTTGTTCCGAAAAGGGCGTGAACAGTGCTGTAATCGGGCATTTTCCAAATCATAATGGTAAGTCCCGCAGAATGACGGAGCTTCACAAGCTGTTCGCCGCAGCGTTCATTTGAAATTATTTCTCTGCTTACAATGCTCATTCGTCATCACCTGCACTTTCTTCAAGACCTCTGAGAAGATATTCCGTATCGGGAACAAGGCTTGCGGCGGCTTCTTTAAGCTCGTCCATTGTGACGGCGCAGACCTTTTCTGCAATTTCCTCGGGATCGTCGGAAATTCCTCTGATACTGTTATTGAAATACCAGCCTGCAAGAGCCTTCGGATAATCGTAATATGCCTTTGCGGAATTGGAGATCGCCAGCTTTGCGGCAGACAGCTCGCTTTCGGTAACATTTCCCGCTTTTATCTCCTCGATCTGACGGTTTATCTCGGCTTTCGCAGCTTCTACCTTGTCAAGGCTTACTCCGCTGTCAACAAAAAGCGTCTTTTTCAGCAGATTTACCGAAGATGAACAGTAGTAGCAAAGGCTCAGCTTCTCACGGACATTGGTGAACAGCTTGGAAACGGGAGTTGCGCCCAGCACCATATTCAGCAGCCTTACGGCAGGCTCGTTTTCCGACTCGAACTTATAGGCAAGTATCATCTTGCACTGAACAACGTCCAGCTTGTCCTCCGCAGATACAGGCTGAGGTTTTACGGGGGAGGGGGCTATGATAATTTCTGACGGTACCCTTCTGTCGGTGGGCTTGAATGCGGCAATTATCTTTTCTTCTGCGCCCTCGGGATATTCTCCGCCTGCGAAAATGACCTCTATTTGCGCTTCGGAAATAAGCCTGCGGTACTGCTCGTAAACCGTCTGCGGGGTAAGTGCTTTTGCGGTTTCAAGGGTGCCGTTTACGGAATTTGCGGCAGGCTCGCCCTCGTAGACTATCTTTGATGTCTGCATAAAGGCGTAGCTGCGCTTGTCGTTTATTTCGGTAAGTATGTCGTCAATAAGCTCACGGCGTTTCAGTTCAAATTCCTTTTCGGGGAACACGCCGTTTTCCAGAGCGGGCTTTGTGACACATTCTAAGATGATGTCAATAAGCTGTCCGCAGATATTTTCGCCTTCGAGGGCGTATCTGTCACCGATGGCAGTGCCGTTTACCGACAGCGTCTGATAATCTCCCAGCTTTCCGCAGCCGTCATAAACGGTTGAGCCGTAAAGGGCAGTGAGCATACGGTTAAATTCGGTCTGAGATGGGTGGGACTGGCAGCTTTTTGACAGTATGGACGGGATTATGGAGTTTGCCGATGCCGTTTCGGGGGAAAGCTTTGTTATGAGCCTTACCGAAAAAAAGTTGGTTTTATATCTTTTGTCTAATATGACGGAAAAATGTATTCCTCCGCCAAGAGCTTTTCTTTCGTATTGTACGGACAAATAATGCGCCTCATTTCTATAAATTTGTACACGCCGAAAGGCATTACCTTTATATTATAACATATTCGGAAAAGAATTTCTACTGTTTTCGGAAATTATTTTTGCAATTTCCCGAAAAAGCAAAAATCGGAATAATATTAGTAGTTTTATTAAGTTTTTAAGAAAATATTGACTTTTACTGCAAAATGGTATAATATATATTATGTATGGATTGCGGAGTATTACGGGCGTGCAGCAAGCCTTTCTCCGCCGAAAAATTTATGCGGCAGGCTGCGTGCCGCAATTTGGAGAGTAAGATCAATATGAAATGGACAGGACTTAATGATTTAAGAGAAAAATATCTTTCGTTCTTTGAAAGCAAGGGACATACCCGTCTGCCCAGCTATTCTCTTATCCCTCACGGCGATAAGAGCCTCCTGCTGATAAACAGCGGTATGGCACCTATGAAGAAATATTTCCTCGGACAGGAAACCCCTCCCAATGTTAGGGTAACTACCTGTCAGAAATGTATCAGAACCCCCGATATTGAGCGTGTTGGCATTACCGCACGTCACGGCACATATTTTGAAATGCTCGGAAACTTCTCCTTCGGCGACTATTTCAAGGAAGAAGCTATCGAATGGGCTTGGGAGTTCCTGACCAAAACTCTGGAGATCCCTGCTGACAGACTTTGGATAACCATTTTCGAGAGCGATGATGAAGCAGAGCAGATCTGGGAAAACAAGATAGGAATTCCTCACGACAGAATAATTCGTCTTGGCAAGGCTGACAACTTCTGGGAGCACGGAAGCGGTCCCTGCGGACCCTGCTCGGAAATTCACTTCGACAGAGGAGAAAAGTACGGTCCCTTTGAAAGCTTTGAGCAGGCAAGCGACTGTGACAGAATTATCGAGATATGGAACCTTGTATTCTCCCAGTTTGACAGCGACGGAAACGGCAACTATGCTCTCATGGAAAAGAAGAATATCGACACAGGTATGGGTCTGGAAAGACTTGCTTGCGTTATGCAGGACGTTGACAATCTGTTCGAGGTTGACACCGTTCAGAATATTATGAAGCATATTGCAAAGATAGCAGGCGTTGAGTACAAGAAGAACGAAAAGACGGATATTTCCCTCAGAGTTATCACCGACCATATCAGAAGCACAACATTTATGGTAGGCGACGGCGTTACTCCTTCCAACGGCGGCAGAGGATATGTTCTCCGCAGACTGCTGAGAAGAGCTGCACGTCACGGCAGACTTTTGGGTATTACCAGACCTTTCCTTTGCGAAGTTGCAGATACCGTTATCAACGAAAATGCGTCTGCGTATCCCGAGCTTGCGGAAAAGCGTGAAATGATAAAGAATGCTATCCGTGCCGAGGAAGAATCCTTTGCAAAGACCATTGACAAGGGACTTGCTATCCTCAATGAAAAGCTTGACGCTGTTAAGAATGCAGGCGGCAAGGTACTCAGCGGCGAGGACGTGTTCCTGCTGAGTGATACCTACGGTTTTCCATTTGACCTTACTCTGGAAATTGCCGCAGAAAAGGGAATTGAGCTTGATGAAGCAAGATTCAGAGAGCTGCTTGCCGAGCAGAAGAAGAGAGCAAAAGACGACCACAATGCAAAATCAGGTTCTTCCTGGGACGAAAACACCATTAAGGTCGATGCTCCCGCCACTGAGTTTGTGGGATATACCGATTATATGGAGCCTGTTTCCTCTAAGGTAATTGCTGCATTTGTAAACGGCGAAAGTGTAAATATGGTAAATGACGGTGACGACGCTGTTATCGTTCTGGATAAGACTCCTTTCTACGCAGAAAGCGGCGGACAGGTCGGCGACACGGGCGTGCTGAAGGCTGACACAAGAGCCTTCGTTGTAAGCGACACCAAGAAGCTGGCTAGCGGACACTATATGCACATCGGTACTGCCGAGGGTGCTATTTCCGTCGGAGATACAGTTTCAGCACAGTTGGACACAGACCGCAGACTTGCTGTTATGCGTAACCATACAGCTGCACATCTGCTCCAGAATGCTCTCAGAAAGGTTCTGGGCGACCACGTTCATCAGGCAGGTCAGCTGGTTGACGGCGAAAAGGTTCGTTTCGACTTCACACATTTCAGCGGAGTTTCCCACGAAGAGCTTGCTAAGATAGAAAATCTCGTAAATGCGGATATTCTCGCAGCATTCCCCGTAACAATGACCGAAATGCCCATTGAAGAAGCTAAGAAGCTGGGTGCAATGGCTCTCTTCGGCGAAAAGTACGGCAATGTGGTACGAGTTGTAAAGGCGCACGATTCCATAGAGTTCTGCGGCGGTACTCATATTGACAGCACCGCAAAGCTGGGACTGTTCAAGATAGTTTCCGAAGCCTCCGCAGCAGCAGGCGTAAGACGTATCGAAGCTGTTACGGGCACAGGCGTGCTTGATATGATAGCAGGCTACAAGTCCTGCCTTGAAAGCTCCGCAGCTGCTTTGAAGCTGGCAAATCCCTCCGAGCTGCCTACAAAGTGTGCAGCAGTTATGAACGAGATGAAGGGACTTGAAAAGGAGATCTCCGAGCTGAGCGGCACCATCGCTTCCGCAAGAACCGAAAGCCTTGTATCTTCCGCTGCCGAAGTAAACGGTGTTAAGGTAATGACAGGCATTTTCGAGAACACCAAGACCGATGTTCTCAGAACCATGGGCGACAAGGTGAAGGACAAGTATCCCGATGCGGTTGCTGTTCTGGCGGCTGTAAACGGTTCTTCCGCACAGTTCCTCTGCGTATGCGGCAAGGAGGCTCTTTCCAAGGGCGCACATGCGGGCAAGATCGTTCAGAAGGTTTCCGCAGTTACAGGTGGTAAGGGCGGCGGACGTCCCGACAGTGCTATGGCAGGTGCGGGAGATGTTTCCAAGGTTTCCGAAGCTGTAAATTCCGTTAAGAATATAGTTTCCGAATTTATCGGTTGATTTGAAAGGGTGAATTGTATGGAAGATTGTCTTTTCTGTAAAATCGCAGCAGGGGAGATACCCAGCAAAAAGATATACGAGGACGATTTAGTGTATGTTTTCGAGGATATTGCACCCACTGCGCCTATCCATTATCTGCTTATCCCCAAGACACATATAAAGAGTGCTGCCGAGGTCGCAGCGGAAAATTCTGCGCTGGTGGGTCATATCTTTGAGGTAATTGCAAAGCTTGCGAAGGACTTGAAGCTTGACGACGGTTTCCGTGTTGTCACCAACTGCGGTGACAGCGCAGGTCAGACCGTTAAGCATCTGCATTTTCATCTGCTGGCAGGCCGTGAATTCGGCTGGCCCGCAGGCTGACAGGAGGGTACAAAAATGGCTGAATTTTACGAGATGACCATTGCAGGCTGTAAGCGTAAGCTGCCTATTTGTGCGGTAAATGATAAGCTTGATATTGCGGCGTTCATAATGTTCTCCGATGTTGAGATAACGGTAGCATCTGCAAAAGAATTGGCTGCAAAGGCTCCCGAATGTGATGTTATCATCACCGCAGAGTGTAAAGGTATACCCCTTGCGTACGAAATGGCAAAGCAGATGAATATCCCGTATATCGTGGCTAGGAAGTCTACAAAGCTGTATATGAAGGACCCCGTATCTGTAAAGGTAAAGTCCATTACAACCGCAAACGAGCAGACACTGTACATAGGTTCAGATGAAGCCGAAATGCTTCACGGCAAACGTGTGCTTATCGCCGATGATGTTATCAGTACAGGTGAAAGCCTTGCCGCAGTGGAGAAGCTTGTTGAACACGCAGGCGGCATTATTGCGGGAAAGTGTGCTGTTCTTGCTGAGGGCGATGCAGCTGACAGAACGGACATATTCTATCTGGAAAAGCTTCCGCTCTTCTTTAAATAAGGCGGATTTGGAGGAGTAAAAATGGTGCGGAAAATGGCATATATCGGTTTTTCATTTATTGCCGGTATGTTTTTCGCATCATTTTTTTCATTGTATATAGCTGCTGCTGTTTTCGGCGTAATGGGGGCAATATCGGCAGCTTTCTTTGCGGTCAAGCGGAGGAAATGTCCCCACAAGGCTGACGGACAGATTGTAATGACGCTGACGGTTTGCCTGATCTCGGCTTCGGTCGGTGCCCTGCGGTACGGTATTTACAATGTGAATGTGTACAATAAAACGGTCGCATTTGACGGTCGGCAGGTTAGCGTTTCGGGCAAGATAACAGAATGTAAGGTACTTTCTTCGGGAACTGCCATATATACCGTTAAGGGGAAGATCAACGGAGAAGTAAAGGCGACAGTCAGCTTTTTCTCCGGCAATTCCACCTACGAAATTTCCGACCATGTCGATGTTACGGGAATTTGCCGTCGTCTGGAGGACAGCTGGAAATTCCCCGAAAAAAGCTACTATAAGCCCAAGGGAATATATGTAAAGCTTACGGACACTACAGCCGAAAGCTTCACATCTGACAATAAATTTTCCCTTCAAAAGACACTTTGCGGCTATCGGGATAAGATTTGCGGGAAAATCAAAAACGCCCTTGCCGAACGTGAAGCGGCAGTTGTCCTGGCAATGGTTTTCGGGGAAAAATCGGGGCTGGACAGCTTTGACAAGCTTTGCTTTTACCGTTCGGGCATAGGTCACATAATGGCAGTTTCGGGTACTCATATGGTGCTTATAGCGGCGTTTGCCATTGCCATACTGAGCTTTTTGCCGCTGGGTCCCGTTGAACGGTTTTTTTTGCTTGTTTTTGTTATAACGCCCTTTGCTGTTATGTCGGGGCTTACGCCGTCTGTTATACGTTCAGCGGTAATGATATTCATCGTTTACAGCGGTACGGCGTTGGGACGGCAGAGTGACACCTTGAATTCCCTTGGAATTGCGGCGTTAATTCTGGCGGGAATAAATCCGTTTTGTATTCGTGACCCGTCGTTTCTGATGTCTTTTGCGGGTGTTATCGGAATTTCCGTGATCGCTCCCGCTATTTCAAAGGCGGTCGATGACTGCTTTAAGACGGATAAAACGCTTGATTTTCTTATTGCCCCGCTTGGTGCGGCAATTGCGGTATATCCCGTATCGGTTTTCTTTTTTGATGAGCTTTCGGTGGTTTCGCCGCTTGTTCAAATACTGCTGATGCCTATATGCACACTGATACTGTTCTGCGGCTTTGCCTTTATGGTGACGGGCGGGACAATAGGTGTTTTTCTGCTGCCTGCGGGCTCGGCGGCGCATATTGTTCTGAATGTCTGCCGATTTTTCGGGACAAAGCAGTGGTCGTATTTACCCCTACAAGGTGAACTTCCGAAGATTATGGCGGCAATCATCATTATTGCGGCGGCTGTTGTGGGATTTATTAAGGGAAAATCTGCTGCTGCGTGGACGTCGGCGGCAATGTTTGCTGTGATGATCACAACCTTGTCGGTTGACCGAATGAACCTTGGCGGCAGGGTGACGGCTGCTGTTATTGGCGATACGAAATCGTCGGTGTGTATTGTACATGACGGATTTAAGGCGATAGTTATTGACCTGAATTACGGTGAGAAATGCGCTTCTGCGGCGGCGGATTACCTTTATGGTTACGGTATCGGTACTGTTGATATGCTTGTTCTGCCGAGGGGAGCATATCCCGAAGATAAAGCATTTACTGAAAGCTTTGAGCATTTTGACCTGGGAATGGTTGCTGTTCCGAAAGGACGGCTTGCAGATGAGGATACATTTAAAATTGTCCCGTCGGAGTTTTCTTACGGCAGTACCGAGATCGACAATGATTTTGCGGCTGTTTTGCCCATTTCAAAAACCGATATTGCTGTAAAGCTAAACGGCATTACATTGCTTTTGACGGAGGATCCGCAAATTGCAGAGAACTTTACGGCATATCCGGATATATTGGTATGCTATGGCAAGAATGACGCTGATTTGGGAAATGAACGGATAGTCTATTCCGAAAACAGATTGTATCTATCGGACGAAAATGCCCTGTATGGTGTAAATGCAGAATACTTTACATATCCCGATGGAAGAATTAAAACGGAGGTGATAAGCTTTGGCGGCAGTTACTGACAAGGAACTGTTCTCTGCACTAAGAAGCGGAGATTATTCAAATGTTTATTGGTTTTACGGACATGATATTGATTCGGTGGAGAAATGCGCAAAGCAGCTTGTGAAAAAAATCGTCGGCAAGGACGGCGAAGCTTATAATCTTCACAGCTTTCAGGGAGATGGTCTTGATGTGGGCGAGCTTATGGATTCCTGCGAAATGCTGCCGTTTTTCGCCGAAAGGCAATGCTGCACTGTTTGCGACATAAATGCGGAGCAGCTTTCTGCCGAGGACAATAAGGCACTGCTTTCGCTGGTTGCCGATCTGCCGAAGGAAACTGTACTCATTTTCTATAACACCTCCGCAGACATTTGCGGCGGAAAAAAAGTGCCGACACCAAAGAACAAAAAGCTGCTTGACGCCGTTGCAAAACATGGAACCTCCTGCTGTTTTGAACCGAAAACGCCTGCGGAGCTGTCGAAAACCATCTGTTCAAGGGCTGCAAAGCTTGGCTGCTCAATTCAGCCGCAGAATGCCGCATATCTGGCAGAGCTTTACAATTCAAATATGGTAATGCTGTCAAACGAGCTGGAAAAGCTGGCTTCTTATGCAAACGGCGGCGAGATAACTCGGGAGATCATTGATATGCTGTCGGCAGATCAGCTTTCGTCAACCATTTTTGACCTGTCTAAGGCGATCGCACTTTTTGACACGAAAAAGGCACTCAGGCTTATGGACGAGCTGTTTTTGCAGAAGACGGAACCTATATCTCTGCTTTATGCGGTCACATCGTCGCTGCTGGATATGTACAGGGCGAGAACTGCGCTCAATGCGGGAAAGTATGTTGACGATATTATCAGGGATTTTGCATATCCGAAAAACAGGGAATTCCTTGTGAAAAATGCTGTCCGTGATGTCCGCAGCATTCCTGCGGGACGGCTGAGAAGATGCGTGATGATCGCTGCGGAAACCGACCGTATTATGAAATCTTCGTCGGGAGATCAGCAGGTCATTTTACAGGAGGCTGTTGTAAAAATGGCAGCTGCTCCGAGAAATTAACGGGAGGTAGAGCTTGTGCTTCATACGAATATGGCGGTGATCGTTGAGGGAAAATATGATAAGATCAAGCTTTCCTCGGTAATTGATGCTGTAATTATCCCCACAAATGGGTTCAGAGTTTTCAAGGACAAAGAAAAAATGGAACTTATACGATATTATGCTTCGGGGGCGGGCATAATAATTCTTACAGACTCCGATTCGGCGGGATTCAAAATACGAAATTACATTAAAGGCTCTGTGGGAAATGCACGCATATTCAACGTTTACATTCCCGATATTTACGGAAAGGAACGGCGCAAGACCGAATATTCCAAGGAAGGCAAGCTGGGCGTTGAGGGTATGGACGAGGACGTTCTTATCGAGGCTTTCAAGAAATCGGGGATAGATTTTTCAAGCGAACCCCGCCGCCGCAGAGATATTACAAAGATGGACCTTTTTGAGGACGGGCTCTCGGGCGGCGCTAACAGCTCGGAAAAGCGGGCGGAGCTTCTGAAAGCTCTCGGTCTGCCCGAACTTCTCACCGCAAACGCTATGCTTGAGGTCCTGAACGCCATGCTTACAAGAGAGCAGTATAAGCAGGCTGTCGGTAAATTGGGAAAAACTGATGAATAAGGAGAATCTATGGTATTTTCAAGTTTAGTCTTTCTGTTTTACTTTCTTCCCGTTGTAATGATATTGTATTTTTTCTCGCCAAACAAGGTGAGAAATGTAATTATTCTGATTTCGGGAATAATATTTTATGCCTGGGGAGAGCCGTTCTATATTCTGATAATGCTTCTGTCTACCGCTATTGACTATACGGCAGGACGTATGATAGACAGGTTCGATGGCAATGAAAAGCTCCGCAGGCTGTTTCTGATTATCTCCGTATGTATGAACGTGGGACTTCTCAGCGTTTTCAAATACGGCAGCTTTATAATCACCAACATCAACGGGCTGCTGGGAACGAATATTTTTGACCCGAAGCTGCCTTTGCCCATCGGAATTTCCTTTTACACCTTCCAGTCAATGTCCTACACCATTGACCTGTATATGCGGAAAATAAAGGTGCAGAAGAACTTTTTCAGCTTTGCGGCGTATGTTACGCTGTTCCCGCAGATAGTTGCAGGTCCTATTGTCCGTTACGAGGACGTTGCCAAGGAAATTGACGACCGCACGGTGAACATCGGCAAGGTCAGTCAGGGCATTGGCACTTTCCTGAAAGGTCTGGGAAAAAAGGTCATTCTTGCAAACAATATCGGACTTGTGTGGTCTGAGGTAAAGGCTATGGATTATTCGCAACTGCCTGTGCTTACCGCATGGATAGGTATTCTTGCATTTGCATTTCAGATATATTTTGATTTTTCGGGATATTCCGATATGGCTGTGGGACTTGGAAAGATGCTGGGCTTTAATTTCCCGAAAAACTTTGACCACCCGTATATTTCCAAAAGCGTTTCGGAATTCTGGAGAAGGTGGCATATTACTCTCGGCTCCTGGTTCCGTTCATATGTGTATATCCCACTGGGCGGAAATCGCTGCGGAACATCGAAAACTCTGCGAAATCTGCTCATAACGTGGGCTTTGACGGGCTTGTGGCACGGTGCCGACTGGAACTTTATTATCTGGGGACTTTATTTCGGAATTCTGATAATTATTGAACGTGTCGGCTTTGGAAAGGTGCTGGAGAAGCTGCCGTCGCCCATTAGTATGCTGTACACCTTCCTGATAGTTGTCATAGGCTGGGTATTCTTTGATATTGAGGGATTTATGCCTGCTGTCCGCTATCTGGGGGCAATGTTCGGTGCAAACGGTATCGGCTTTGACAGTCATTCGCTTTATCTGCTCATTTCCAATGCGGCGATATTTGCTATATGTATTTTCGGTTCAACAGATCTGTTCGATTTTTACAGGGACAAGCTCAGGGAGAAAAAGCCCGATGCTGCGAAGATCGTTACACCTGTTCTGCAGCTGGCAGTCCTTGTACTTTGCACGGCGTATTTGACCGATGCAAGCTACAATCCGTTCCTTTACTTTAAATTTTAGGAGGTAA